>JABFYH010000094.1 GCA_013361335.1 Gemmatimonadaceae bacterium
CTCCATCGCCTTGCGGAGGGGGGCATCGAAGCGGATGTCGCGGCGCTTGGCCGTCGAGTCGCCGGCGACGATGCGCGCCACGCGCTGCTCGAGCAGGCGATCCACGTAGCGGCCCGCCGCGTCGTACTGCGCGCGGTCGCTCGTCACGCCCTTCGCGACGAGGCGCTTGTAGAACTCGTCGCGCCATTGCGGCTGCACCTTGAAATCCTTGTGCAGGCCGCGCGCCGCCTCCAGCGTGAAGTCGTTCACGACGACGAAGAAGTCCTGGGACTTGGGGGCGACCGCCTTGCTGAACGCCTGCTCCGCCGTCGTGAGGGTGTCGTCCCGCACGAGCACGTCGGGGGTGATGCCGCCGCCGCCGTAGACGACGCGGCCCGCATCCGACCTGTACGCCGGGCGCGCCTTCTTCTTCGCCTCCGTCTCCGCGGAGTCGGGCTTCTCCTCCACGAAGCGGCCATTCTCGAACTTCCGCTCGCGCTGGATGCTGCGCCCGCTCGGCGTGTACCACTTGGCCGTCGTGATCTTGAGCGCGTAGCCGCCGTCGAGCGGGAAGAGCGTCTGCACGAGTCCCTTGCCGAAGCTCGTCGAGCCGACGACGAGCGCGCGATCATGATCCTGCAGCGCGCCGGCGACGATCTCGCTCGCCGAGGCGGAGTTCTCGTCGGTGAGGACGCTGAGCGGAATCGTCGGGAAGGCCGGATTGCCCGTGGTGCCGTAGCTCTGCGGCTCGGCGCCGCGACCGCGGACGCTCACGATCTCCTGCCCGCTGCGGAGGAACAGGTTGGACATCTGGATGCTCTGCTCCAGGATGCCGCCGGGGTTGCCGCGCATGTCGAGCACGACCCCGCGCGCGCCCTCCTTCTGGAGCCGTGCCACCGCCTCGGCCACCTCCTGCGACGACGTCTCGTTGAACCGCTGGATCGGGACGTACCCGATGCGGTCATCGAGCATGATGGCGTACGGGACGGCCGGGATGTGAATCACCTGGCGCGTGAAGTTCATCGTGATCGGATCGGCGACGCCCGGACGGTTGAACTTCACCGTCACCTTGGTGTTGGGCTGACCGATGAGGTAGTCGGAGACCTTCTGGGTCGTCCAGCCGCGGGTCGAGAGCGAATCCACGTAGATGATCCGGTCGCCCTCGCGCACGCCACCCGCCTCGGCGGGGGTATGTGGGAAGACCGTGCTCACGGTGATCGCGCCCTGCAGATCCTGGATCTGCATGCCGATGCCGGCGTACTTGCCGTTGGTCTGCTGGGAGAAGCTGGCGAGCTCCTTGGGCGAGAAGAGCTCACTGTACGGGTCGTTCAGCTCCTTCACGACGCCGCGTGCGGCCTTCTCGTACAGGGCCGCGGACCCGACGGTGTCGACGAATCGCTGCGATACGAGCGTGAAGACCTGATCGAGCAGCCGCGCTCCGTCGGTCTGCGCGCGATCCTGCACGAGGAAGCCACCCGCGATGACGGGCAGCAGGACGAGAGCGGACAAAGCGGCACGACGACGCATGCAAACCTGCTGGTGAAAGAATGGCGACCTACTGAATACGCCGTGCCACGCCGCAGGTTCCGGTCGGCGTGGCGTGGATCACATATCAGGTGCCGGTATCGGGCCGCGGGCGGCCCTCCAGCTCGTCAGCGCCGCCCTCCCAGAGTGCACGCCAGCTGAGCGTGCGTCCCGAGCGGAAACGCTTGCGGGTGAGCCGGATCCCCTCGGCGGAGACGATCACGGTGAACGGCTCGCCATCGATCTCGATCTCGCGGCGAAGCGGAGTGGTGAGCTTCAGAGTCATGGACGGGAGAGAGCGGTCAGGTCGGTCGCGATCCCAGCATGTAGTCTACGTACCATTCGCGCTGCTGCTGACGAATGGCCGCGTTTCGCAGGATCCCGCGCTCGACGAGCATGTCGTGCGCTGGTTGCAAGACGCGCTGCAGGTGCGAAGGGTATCGCTGAGCAAGGGGCAACTGCTCGGCGAGGCGGTCGAGCCCAATACGCCAGGTCAGCCGACCATCGGCCCGCGCGACTTCGAGCAGGCGATACAGCCGCCGGGCAACCGGCGAGCCGAGGGACCAGTAGGACGCGGCAGAGAGGGTAACTACATGATCGGCCGCCAGGTTCTCCCGCATTACCGACGAGAGAACGACGCGGGCGACGCCCGGCTCGGCCGTCGCGATGGACTCGAAGAGCGGGAGCTGCTCGCGGTCGAGGGTCCGGCGCCGTTCGACGGCGACGGAGCTCAAGAGGGAGAAACGGATGTCTCCGCGGGTGCCGGTCGCGACGCTCTCGTAGAGCCCCTGGGACTCGAGGGTGGTGCGCTCCAGCCGGCCGAGCGCACTGCGCAGCTGCTCGTAGGTCCGGCCGTCCACGCGGCGCCCCATCGCGCGGAGGAATGCGTGCAGGGTGAAGGTCAGGGCGCCATCGGCGGGCTCGCCCGCCTCGTGGTAGCGCCGCAGCAGCTCGACGTAGACGTCCTGGTCGAAGGTGCCCGGCAAGCGGTCGCCCGGGCTCGGGATGACGCGCCAGCGGCCGCTCTGCGCATCGCCGTAGGCGATCACGGCGTCGTCGGCGGAATCGCTCAGGCGAAATAGCGGCAGCGCCTCGAGCGACCGGTCCAATCGGATCGCCCGAGCGGCGACCCGGCGTCGCGCGACGACACTCATGGGGGGAAGCTGTGCCGGGCGCATGGCCGGGGCAAGCGCGTCACCGCACCGGCACGACCTGCCCGGTGACGGCACGGGACGCGTCGCTACAGAGCCACAGCACGACGTCGGCGACGGCTTCGCGCGTCACCATCGGCGCGTCGGCACCCATGCTCGCGACGTTGTCGGCGGTGCGAATCGTCGTCGGGGCCACGGCGTTGGCGCGCACGCCGTTCGCACGCTCCTCCTGCGCGATCGCCTGCATGAGCGCGACGACCGCACTCTTCGCCGCGACGTACGCCGAGAGCGTGGCGGTGCGTGCGTTGGCCAGCACGGCCTCGCTGGCGAAGAACACAAGCGCGCCCCTGGGGCCGCGCAGCAGAGGGAGGAAGGCGCGGGCCGTGAGGTAGGCCGTCGTCGCATTCATGGCGAGCTGGCGATGCCACACGTCGGGATCGCTCTCCGACACGGGGCCACTCGGCGCGAACCCCCCCGCGAGGTGCACCAACGCGTGCAGTCGGCCACCGGTCGCGTCCCGAACCCGCTCGGCCAGCACGCCCGCTGCCGCGACGTCGGTGAGGTCGGCGGCGAGCGCCGCGGCGCGGAGCCCGCGGGCGACCAACGCCTCGGCCCGAGCACGTACATGTGCTTCCGTATGATCGACGAGAAAGACACGTGCCCCACGCTCGGCGAACGCCTGCGCCACCGCTTCGCCGACCTGTCCCTCACGGCTGACCCCCGTGAGCACGATGCTGCGTCCCGCAAAATCCATCGGTGCCCCTCCGATCTCGACGAAACCAGCCGACGTGCGAACACCGAGCTCGGCCAGTTGGCACGAAGTATGTGATGCGGACGCCCCAAATGCGAAAAGTCCTGCGCTTGAAGCGCGTCTCCGTCGTGCTCGGCATTCTCCTGGTGGGCGCGCTCGCCCTGATCGGCGTTCTCTCGCTCACCCGCGGCACACCGGTGAAGGCCGTGGTCGCGATCGGCGACAAGCAGGGTCCACCCGGCATCACCGACTCGCTGTTCGTCGAGTCGATGATGCTCTACACAGGACTGCAGCTGACGACGGGGAACGCGGTCCAGCAGGTGAACGACGGCTCCGTATACGCGAACCTCTGGCGTGACCTGCGCGCGGCGCAGCGCACGATCACCGTGCAGATGTACTACTCGCAGCCGGGTGCCGTCGCCGACACCATGGCCGCCATCCTGCGAGAGCGCGCCCGGGCCGGCGTGCGTGTGCTGTTCGTGCTCGATGCCTTCGGCTCGCAGAATCTCAAGGCGGAGTGGGCGGACAGCCTGCGTGCCGCCGGGGTGGAGATCGGCCTGCTGCGCCAGCTGCACTGGTATTCCCTGCACAACGCGAGCGACCGGTCACACGTCCGCGTCGTCGTCGTCGATGGGAAGGTGGGCTACACCGGCGGCTTTGGGTTGGCGGACTACTGGCTGGGTAACGGGAAGCAGAAGGGTCAGTGGCGCGACAGCAACGTGCGGTTCGAGGGGCCGGCGGTGATGGCGCTGCAGGCGGCGTTCGCGGCGGCGTGGGCGGAGTGCACCGGCGAGCTGATCGCGGGGGACACCTACTTTCCGCGCGCCGCCTTCCGGCCGAACGACGGTGGCGTGCGGGCAGGGATCTTCTTCGCGTCGCCCACGACCGGGAGCACGCCGGCCGAGCGGTTCGTGGCGCTGTCCATCGCGAGCGCGCGGAAGACGCTGTACGTCGCCAACTCGTACTTCGTGCCCGACGACGACTTCCGAAAGCTGCTCATGGCGGCGCGGCGCCGCGGGGTGGACGTGCGCATCCTGACCGTGAGCGACGAGACGGATGTGAAGACGACGCTCTGGGCCGGCCGCGGCCGGTACGAGGAGCTGCTCAAGGCCGGGATCCGGATCTACGAGTACCAGCCCACGATGATGCACTCCAAGACGTTCATCGTGGACGGCCTCTGGGGCTCGATCGGCTCGATGAACTTCGACAACCGGTCGCTGGCGTTCAACAACGAGTCGAACCTGGTGTTCCTCGACCCGACGCAGGGCGCGCTGATGGACGCGACGTTCCTGGACGACCTCACGCG
>JABFYH010000063.1 GCA_013361335.1 Gemmatimonadaceae bacterium
CGCTCCGTCCGGCGTGGCTGATAGGGCCGCGCCATGTCGTTCGTGACCAAGGCCAGTCCGTCGCGCGAGAGGCTCGCCGTGATGCGATCGTCCGCGACGAGTGCCGCCGTATCGAGCACGGCAGCGCTCCGGGTGAACTGCCCGGCGTAATAGGCAGCCACACCGGTCGTGAGCGCCTGCAGCAGGGCGTCGTCTTCATGCCAGGCCAGTGCCTTCGTGTAGTCCGCATCGACGAGCGCCTGGCGGAGCTGCTGCTGAGGGCGGGTGATGCCGTTCGGCCCGGTGGCGTAGCCAGCCACCGTGGCGCGCAGCGTCGCGCACCCGGTGGCCGTCGCGAGCCCCGTGCAGACCAGCGCCCGGCATCCGCGGGCGATCCAGCGTCCGGGACCGGTGGAGGTGCGCATGTCGCCTCAGCGAAAGACGTGAAAGGCTCAGCGACTCTGCTTCTCGAGCACGACGATGCGCTCCCGCGCCGCCATCACTGCGGCAGCCAGCCTGGCGTTGGCCTCGCCGTGTGCTGCGATCGTCTCCAGATCCAGCCGATGCAGGAACAGGCGGTAACGCAGCTCTGCCTCACGGGGACGGAGCAGCTTGTCCAGCGCAGAGGCGATCTTGTACTGAAGCTCCGGATCTGCCTGGCTCACGACGCTCGCGCGGTCGTAGCGCTCGAGGGCGGCGGTGAAGTCGCCCGCGGCGGCCATGGCATCACCCTCACGCGTCAGCGCCGTCGCGCGCGCCACGTTGGCGCTGCTCACGTCCGCCGGGCTGGCGATCGTGCGGAGCCCCTGCGGCTCGCGATAGGTGAGGCTGGCCACGGTGCCGCCCGCGAGCTGGACGAGCGCCACCGGCGCCACCGCATCGCGAGGCCCGGCGTCGGCATCGCGGGGGGCGAGCACGGCGACGCCGCCGCTCCGCCGCACGGTCCAGGCGACTTCCGTAGTGCGGGTCGCCGCCATGACCTGCGCTTCCGTCATGCCGAGGGCGACCTCACCCCGACCGAGCGCGGCGCAGACCGACGGGGCGCAGCTCGCGAATGCCACGGCGGCGATCGAGTCGCGGCGCTCTCGGCCGGCGATGCCTGCCTCGAGGGCCTGCGTGGTGGCGGCGTCCATCGCGTGAACCGGGGGGCTGATGCGGTCGCCGTTACGCATCACCGTGATCGGACCTTCCTCGATGCGCTTCGGGTTGGCGCATGCCGCCACGAGGGCCGTGATGAACATCGTCGGCGCGAGCTGCGGGAATCTGGGGGTGGACATGGTGGTGTCTCCGCGTGAATGGTCAGAGCCCGAAGCGGGCGCGCTCGACGTACTTCTTGATCTTGTGCTGGCCCACCCAGACCTTCGTGTTCGTCTCCAGATCGATCAGCGCGGCGTCGACCTGATAGAAGATCACGCGCTCGCGGCCATCCACGTCCTCGATCGCCTGGAGGTCGCCGGCGAGCATGTACCGCGCGCCGAGCTCCTGCCCTTGCCTGGCCCGCGTGTCAGCCCGCGCGTTCTGCTGTTGATCCTTGCGCTCGTCGCGCATCTCGGCGCGCTGGTCGCCGGAGGCGACGACGCGCGCGGCACCGGTGCTGATCAGCGCGCGCTCGATGTCCTTGACGAAGGTGCCGACCGCGATGTGCTCCATCGTGCGGTTGGTGAAGGTCCCGACCACGACGGCCGGCGCTTCCCCGCCGTGCGTGTCGGTGTACCGCTTGGCCCATCCGGCATCCAGCGTCTGCTCGACGAGCTGGTTGGCGACGAGCCGCGAGTCGGTGTCGTTCCACCGCCCGGAAAGATCGGTGACCGCGGTGGGTTCGATGCGCGTGACGCGCTTCGAGATGCAACCGCTGGTGGCGACGAGCAACAGCACGCCGGCCAGGGTGCGGAGGGCGCCGGTGCGGCGCGAGCGACGGAGAGGCATGGTGTGGGCTCCTGAGGGTGCGTGTCCGGCATCCGGAGAGGCAGCCTGTACGCCATGGGTGACTCACGTCACAAGGACATAATTGACAACTACTTACGGTGCTTCGTCCTTCTAACGGTGTCCACGCGCGTGGACGTGGGTGTTTCAGTTCCGGGGGACAGACGAAAACCGGCCCACTCTGCGCTACCTTGAGACCATGGTGGATTTCGTGAATGACGACTGGACGCAGGCGGATCTCGACGATGAGTTCCCCCTCGGCGATGGAACCGCCGAGACCGAAACGGTCGTGACCTGCCCGCATTGCGGGGAGATGAACGAGATCGCGCTCGACCCGGGAAGTGGCGAGGACCAGGAGTACATCGAGGATTGCCACGTGTGCTGCCGGCCGATCCTGATGTACGTGCGATACGGTCGCGACGGGATGGCCGACGTCGAGGTGTACGCGTCGGATTCCTGAGCCCCCGCCAGGTCAGTGCGCCGCGCCGGGCCCCAATCCGCGGGACTTGCCGGAGCGGAAGAGCAGCAGGAGCGGGAGCGCGGCCATCAGGGCGATGCCCGACAGCAGGTACAGCTTCGAGAACGCGAGCACGCTGGCCTGCCCCTGGAGCTGGCGGTCCAGGATCAAGAGCGCCTGCTGCTTCGCCGAGAGAGCATTCATCCCTCTGGCCACCAGCGCGTGCGAAATCCCCTCCAGTCGCGCGACGGTCGCCGGGTCTCCGATCACGATGTGCTCGGCCAGCAGCGCACGCGACTGCGCGGTGAAGCGCGAGAGCAGGGTCGCGCTGATCGCGATGCCCAGCGAACCGCCGAGCTGACGGGTCAGGTTGAACATCCCGGTGCCCTGCGCGAGCTGGCCCGGCGGCAGCTCGGCCATGGTGGCGCCCGTGAGAGGCACGAAGATCAGGCCGAGCCCCACCCCGCGGGCGATGAGCGGCCAGAAGAGATCGTGTGCGCCGGCGTCGAACGAGAGCAGCGAGAGCCGCCACATGCTGAACAGGAAGAGTGACGCGCCGATGGGCACCGTCACCCGCGCGTCGAGCCGAGAGGCATTTCGACCGACGACGGCCATCGTCACAGCGGACGCGATCGCTCCGGGAAGGATGACCATGCCCGTCTGATTGGCCGTCCAGCCGTGGAGGCTCTGGAGGAACACCGGCAGCACGAACACGCTGCCGTACAGGGCAAAGCCCAGGAACGCGCCGATGGCCACTCCAGCCGCGAGCTGCCGATTGAGCAGCACACGGAAGTTGATGACGGGCTCGTCGATCGTGAGCTCACGCCAGAGGAGCAGCAGGAGCGACGCGACCGCGGTGATCCCGAGCACCGTCACGAAGCGCGAGTCGAACCAGTCGTAGCGTTCGCCGCGCTCGAGCATCCATTGAAGCGACCCGACGCAGAGCGCCAGGAGCAGGATGCCGGTTCCGTCGATCGTCGCCGCGCGCTCCTGGTGCTCCGAGTCGTGCACGTACGTCCACACCATGAAGGCCGCGAAGATGCCGAGCGGCACGTTGATGTAGAAGATCCAGGGCCAGGCGAAGTTGTCGACGATGTAGCCGCCGAGCGTCGGGCCGATCGTCGGCCCGACCATCACGCCGACGCCGAACATCGCCTGCCCGATGCCGACCTCTTTCGGCGGGAAGGACTCGAACAGGGTCGATTGCGCAGTGGAGAGGAGTGCGCCGCCGCCCAGCCCCTGCACCACACGCCAGAACACGAGCCCGCCGAGCGACGCAGCCGCACCGCACATGAACGACGCGACGACGAACAGCAGGATCGAGCCCGTCAGATACCGCTTCCGCCCGAAGTAGCCGGACAACCAGCTCGAGAGCGGAATGACGATGACGTTGGCGATGATGTAGCCGGTGGACACCCACGAGATCTCGTCGAGCGTGGCGCCGAGGTTCCCCATCATGTGCGGGATGGCGACGTTGACGATCGAGGTGTCGATCAGCTCGAGCACCGCCGCGAGGGTGACGGCGATTGCGATGAGGTACTTGTACCTGTAGCGGTCCTCGACCGCGACGTGCGCGCCGGCAGGCGGACCGGAACGGTCGGTCGCCTCGCCGGACACGCCGCCGGGCCGAAGAGGGATACTGGTCATACCGGTCGCACCGGCCGCGGCTTACCTGGTGGCGACGTGCGCGACGACCGACATCCCGGGACGCAGCGGGCGCTCCGCACCGAGACCGCCCGTGACGCGAATGCGCACCGGCACGCGCTGGACGACCTTGGTGAAGTTGCCCGTCGCGTTGTCCGGGGGCAGGAGCGCGAACTTGGCGCCGGTGGCCGCGCTGACGCTCTCCACCTTGCCCTTCGCCGACACGCCGCCGTAGGCGTCGATCTCGAGATCGACGTCCTGGCCGACGCGCAGGTCGTGGAGCTGCGTCTCCTTGAAGTTGGCCGTCACCCACACGCCCGTGTCGGACACGATGGTCAGCAGCGGCTGGCCAGCCTGTACGAGCTGTCCCACCTCGACCTGCTTGCGAGAGACCACACCCGAGACGGGAGCCGTGACGCGGGTGTACGATAGCTGCAGCGACGCGTTGTCCCGCGCGGCCTGCGCCGCCCCCAGTCTCGCCTGGGCCAGGCGCACGCCCGCCTCGGCGTTGGCCACGCCGGCGCCCGCGGCGCCGGCACTGTTCTGCGCGGACGCGAGCTGCGCGTGCGCTGCATCGGCGGCGGCCTGTGCCGCGTCCAGCTGCTGGCGCGACACAACCTGCTTGGAGACGAGCTCCCGCATCCGACCGAGGTCCGCGTCGGCCTTGACGGCATTGGCGCGCGCGGCCGCGATGTTCGCGTTCAGCGCCGCGCGTTGACCGGACGCGTTCTCCACGGCGGCCTGCGCCTGTCCCTGCAGCCCGTTTCCGCCGGCGGCGGCGCGCGCCGCGGCGAGGTCGGCGTCCGCCTGTGCGAGCTTCACCGAGTATTCGCGCTCATCGATGCGAACCAGCGTCGAGTCCTGTCGGACGCGGTCGTTCTCGGCGACGTTCACCTTGGTCACGTAGCCGCTCACCTTGGCGAGGACGGGGACGAGGTGGCCGTCCACCTGGGCATTGTCGGTGGATTCGTGGCCGCGGCCGTAGAGCCACTGCTTGACCCCCCAGCCGAGACCCAGGATCACGCCGAGGGCAACGAGCGCGAGCACGATGCGGCGCTTGTTGCCCGGAGCCGGCTCCGGTGGCGTCGGGGCGGTGGCGCGAGGAGCGTTCGTCGTCTGAGGTTGAGTCGCGGTAGCCATGTCGATGCGTCGTGCGGGAGTGGGCGGCGCCGAAGCGTCGCGGATGATGGTCAATCGAGAGTCGAGATGACGCCTTCCGCACGCGCGAGCGCGACACGGGAGGCCTGATAAGCCGTGAGCGCGTCGACGAGCTGGGTGCGCGCACTGTTGAGAGTCAGCGAGGCGGTGATCACGTCGGCGTTGCCGGCCACGCCGGCCTGGAACCGCTCGCGCGACTGCGCCACTTCCTGCTCGGCGAGGCTGAGCCGCTCGCGTGCCGCGGCCACCGCCTCGGTGGAGGACGCCAGGTTGAGGACGGCGATGCGCACGTCGGCCTCGACCTGCGTGCGAAGATCGCGCGCCCGGTTGTCGAGCTCGCGGGCGATCTGCGTCTGCTCCTCGACGCGTCCCTCGCGGCGGAAGCCGTCGAAGATCGGCAGCGACAGCATGAGGCCCAGATCGTAGGTCGGCAGGTAGCTGCGCCCATTGCGCTGACTCAACCCATAGTCGGCTTGCAGACCGACCTTCGGCAGCGCCTCCTTGCGGATGGCCGATGCCTGCTGGCGGGCCGCCTCCGCCTGGAGGGTGATCGCCTGCAGATCGTTGCGACCGCGATAGGCCACGTCGAGCGCCTCGCGCTCGGTCGTCGCCACGTTCAGCGGCAGGGTGGAGAGGGAATCGACGAGCACCAGGTTCACGAGCGGCAGCGAGAGCGAGCGGGCGAGATCGATCCGCGTGCGGTCGCGCTCATTGCGCGCGGCGATCAGCTGCGAGCGCGCGCTCGTCAGCTGGGCCCGGGCGCGCGTGACGTCCAGCGCAACGCCGGTGCCGGCCGAGAGCTGATCGCGCGCAATCTGGAGCAGCTCGGTTGCGAGGGTCGAATCCTGGAGGCGGGCACGATACACGGCATCGGCGCGCAGCACGGAGAGATACGCGCTCGCGGCCGACGTTGCCGCCACGTCGGCGGTCTGCCCGACGTCGGCGCCCGCAGCCGCGACGCTCGTCCGTGCACTCTGGATGCGGCCCCGTGCGGCGGGGTCGAACAGCGACTGGGTGACGCGAGCGCGCGCGTCGAACACGTCGAGGGGGCCGAGGATCGAGCCGCGCGGATCGATGCCCGGCACGGGGAGCTCGATCGGGAAGGCGGCGGCGCTGTTGAGGGTGGTTCGGCGCTCGGCGGCCACGCCCGTCACGTCCGGCAGCAGATCGGCGCGGCGCTGCGTGACACGCGCCTGCGCGGCCTGCACGCGGTACCGTGCGCTCTCCACGGCCGCGTTCTGGCGCGCGGCGAGGCGGACCGCTTCCCCGAGGGTGAGGCGGATCGTCGTGTCGGCGGTCACGGGCTGCTGTGCCGCCGCGACGCGAGCGAGGAACGCCAGGAGGGCGACGAGGATGCTGATCTTGAAGCCCAGCGAGACCAGGCGAGGGAGTGACAGGCAGTTCATTTCAGGCGTGCGGGGCGGCCGCGGCGACGGGCCGCATGGCGTGAAGGAAGAAATCGCGCAGCTGCGAGACGATGACGTCGTCGGGAAGGTGTGCGATGGATTTGATGGAGGTGCCCTGGTGATACCAGAGCGCATGTGTGACGAAGAGCGCGCTGAGCATGCGGGCGGCGACGAGCGGGTCCATGCGCCGCAGCTGTCCCGCGTCCATCGCGCGCTCGAGCATGCCGCAGACGAGTCGATGCGCGCGCTCGATCACCTCTTTGGCGTAGAACGCGCTGATGTCGGGGAAGCTGTGGGACTCGGAGTTGACGAGACGATGCATGGCGGGGAAGACGGGGGAGCGCAGCCACTCCCAGTAACCCACGATCCAGGCATCCAGTGCCTGAAGCGGATCGCCGAGCTCCTCGAGCCGTGCCTCGCCGCGCTCGATGAAGGCGATCACCGAATGGCGGATGACCTCGCGGAAGAGCTCTTCCTTGTTTGGGAAGTAGAGGTAGATGGTGCCCTTGGAGAGGCCGGCACGCTTGGCGATGTCATCGAGCCGTGCCGCGGCGAGGCCGCGCTCCGCGAACACCGTGAGGGCGGCGTCGAGGATCTGCTTGGGGCGCTCCTCGGGGAGGCGACGCCAGCGCGGCTCGGAGACGGCTTCAGACATTCGGCGGAATTTTATAAATGACCGGTCAGTAAGTTATCCGGTACAAGCGCGGGCGCAAGGCCCGCCTCAAGCCGTGACGCGAGGAGCCGCGCGCTGTCCCAACCAGCGGCGCGCCACGGAGACGTCTCCCTGCGTCAGGCCGTGACCGCCAGATTGCCAGGCGAGCTCGACGTCGGCGCCGGCCGTCTCCAGAATCTCGGCAAGACGCTGGGCGCTCGACGGCGGAATGAGCGGGTCGTTCCGGCCCTGGCTGAGCAGGACGGCTCGACCGGAAAGATCGGGGGCGCGCTCGGGCTCGAACGGCACCATCGCCCGGATCAGGATCCCACCGGCCAGCGCCGTCGGCTGCGACAGGAGCAGGCTCGCCGCGATGTTCGCACCGTTGGAGAAGCCCAGAGCATACAGGTTCGACGGCATGAATCCGTAACGCTCGGCTGCCGCCGCCAGAAACTCACCGAGAGCGGCCGTTCGCCGATGCAGGTCGTCGAGATCGAAGACGCCCTCGCGCAGCCGGCGAAAGAAGCGAGGCATCCCCTGCTCGAGGACGTTGCCGCGCACGCTGAGCACGGCAGCGACCGGGGCCACCATGCGCGCCAGCGGGAGCAGGTCGTTCTCGTCCCCGCCGGTGCCGTGCAACAGCAGAAGTGTCGGCGCACCCGACTCGGCCGGCGGCTCCCACCGATGGACGTGCAGATCGAGTGCGCTCATGGTCAGCGGAACTCCACGAGTGTGTCGGCGGGGAGGCGATGAGGATCGAAGCCCTCCTCGGCGGGATAGCCGATCGAGATGAGCGCCGTGACGCGGACGTGGGCGGGCAGGCCGAGCAGCGCCTTCACTTTCTCCGGGTCGAAGCCGAGCATCGGCGACGTGGCGTAGCCGAGCGACTCCGCCAGGAGCAAGAGATAGCCCAGGGCGATGTTCGATTGCGCATTGCCCCATGCCTCGCGCTCCTCGACCGTCTGGTTGGCAAAGCTGGCGCGGAAGCTGTCGACGCCGGCGGCGCGCTTGTCGGCCGGCATGCCGGGGTGCATCGCCTCGGGCATGCGGTCGAGTGCGCTCCCCATGTCGCTGTAGAGCACGATGGTGGCCGGTGCGCGGAGGACCTGCTGCTGACCGTAGGCGGCGGCGGCGAGGTTGGCCTTGAGATCGGCGTCCTGCACGACGACGAAACGCCAGGGCTGGACGTTGTAGGCCGAGGGGGCGCGTCCGGCGAGCCGCAGGAGCTCGCGGAGATCGGCCTCCGGGATGGTGGCCGGCGCATACTGGCGGATGGAGCGCCGTGAGAGGGCCGCGTCCGCCGCAGTCGGCAGGGTGATGGTGGCGCCGTTCAGTTCAGCCTGATTGGTACGCATTCTGTACTCTCCGTAAGAAGATATTGCGATGTCGAAATACTAGTGCAAAGCTCGAACCTGATTGCCTGTCGGCTACTTCGATTCGCCGGCCCGCCCCAACTTTCGGCAGAGGCGGCCGAGCTCCCGTTGCTCCTCGGGTTCGAGCGCGGCCATGGTGTCGGTGATCCGTCCAACGTGGACCGGCAGGGCCCGGTCGACCAGCTCGCGCCCCTTCTCGGTGAGGTTCACAACCTGAATCCGCCGGTCCGACTCGTCGCGGGAGCGCTGGACGAGGCCGTCGCGCTCCAGGTTGTCGACGACCGTGGTGACGTTGCTGCCGCTGCGAAGGATCTTCTGGCAGAGCTCGCCCTGCTGGAGGGGACCGAGGTGTTTCAGCGCTTCCAGGACGGCGATCTGGCTTTCCGTGAGTCCGAACTCCCGTTGAAGGGCCGGCAGCAACCGCCCCTGCACCGCGATCACACTACGGTTCAGCTTGATGAAGGCGTCGAGCGCCAGAATTTCCTCGGTGGTTCCCTGGTAGTGCGTAGGCATCTTTGATCGGCATCGAATGTTTCGATGTCGAAATATATGGAAACTGCTTCTCGCGTCAAGGGCGATCGCCCTATACTGCGGCATGCGGGCAACCGAGGATGCGGGCAGCGGCCCTGGACGAGTGCGGATCGACAAGTGGCTGTGGGCGGCGCGCTTCTTCAAGACGCGCTCGCTGGCCGCCGACGCCGTCAGCGGCGGGAAGGTGCTGGTCGGCGGCGAGCGCGTGAAGCCGGCGAAGCTGCTGCAGGTAGGCGACGAGGTGCGGCTCCGCCTCGGCCCCTACGAGCATGTCGTTCTGGTGAGAGCCCTGTCGGAGCGACGAGGGCCGGCGACGGTTGCTGCGACGCTCTACGAAGAGACGGCGGCGAGTCGTGCGGCACGAGACAAGCTCGCCGACCAGCTGCGGATGGCGCCGGCGACGTTCGTCTATGAAGAAAAGGGGCGCCCGACCAAACGCGATCGGCGCGATCTCGAACGTCTGCGGGACGAACGCCGGAACGATTGACGCTCAGTGTCCGGCGAATCCCTCGGCGATGTGGCGCAGCGCGGTGGGATCGATGCCGTGCCCGCCCGGGAATCGGTGTAGGGTGAACGCCACGCCGGCCGACGACAGTCGTTCTGCTTCGGCCGAGATGGCGGCCTCCGTCGCGAGCTCGTCGCGCTCCCCGGCCACGAGGGTGATGGCGGCGCCGTGCAGCCGCGACGCCCAGTGGGCGAGGTCGAGCTCCGGCGGGATCGCGCCGGCCCAGAGCACGAGCTGGTCGACGCGCATCTCGCTCGCGGCCAACCATCGGCTGACCGTCGCCGTGCCCTGGGAGAATCCCAGGACGACCAGGCGCGGCGCTGCCCCGCGAAGGGGATGCCGGATCTCCGTGCAGAGGCGCTCGAGATACTCCACGTAATCGGCGATCTCGGCCTCGCGGTCCTCGCGCGTCATCCACGTGGCGCCGACGCGCGGCGACGTATCGTTGCGGCGCTGCGGGATGGGATCGAGATAGAACCGCGACAGACCCTCCGGTGCGACGATGAGCCGCGTGCCGTCGTCGAGGGGCGCGAACTGGCGGATGAAGCGGCCCGCGAGTTGGCCGTAGCCGTGGCAGACGAACCACAGCTCGCGCGGGAAGCCGTGCGTGGGACCGAGGGTGTAATAGCGGGCAGTGCGCGGCACGACGAGGGCGTGCGCCCTGATCATCGGCTCAGCGGCGGCGCTGGCGACGCGTGGTTGGGACATGGCTACCCTGGTGTGTCGACTCCTTCCGGTGCCGCTCACCGCGCCGTGCGCGGGATGACGAGCTTCTCTGCCGTGTCGTGCTCCGAGAAGCGGACGACCTTCGTGTAGGTCAGACCGGCGTCGCGGGCCGCGGCGAAGATCACGGTGTCGCCGACGGACGCATCGCCGCGTGGATGCACGACCCAGATCGCGCCGTCCCGCGCGATGCGCGACGTCATGGCGCTCAGCGTGGCAAGCTGCGAGGGACGTCCGATGCGGAACAGCACCACCATCGTGTCCTGCGGCACGCTTCCGATGATCAGCTGCGCGCCCTTGGCCTCGAGGTCGTCGAGGATGTCCCGATCGTCGACGTCGATCACGGCGACCTGCATGCCCCGCTTTATGCCGAGCTTGTCGGCGAGCGTGCGCGGGGAGCGGATCTTCTCAGCCCAGCTCTCGGCAACGTCGCCGAGCACGAAGCAGGCGATCCCGTTCGCGTGCTCGACGCGGAGGGTTCCGTCCTTCGCGCTGACCGCGCTCACGTCGCGCAGCGCGATGCGCATGCGCGTGTCGCCCCGGAAGCGCAGCTCGTCGGTCTCGAGCAGCGCCGTGCCCTCGTACGACTGCCGTCCGATCTTCAGCGTCGTTCTGGCCTCGGCGCCCACGGCATATGCTCCTCTAGTTGTGGTCGGGCTTCACCGCCGCATTGAGGCTGGCCCCGGTGCGGCCGGCGGCGAACAATGCTTCCTGGGTGCGCGCGCCCGCCAGCAGCGCGACCGCGCGTGCGAGCTGATGATCCTCGGCGACGGACCGCTGCCGCGCTCCGGCATCGCCGAGCACAAGGCGGCTCAGCCGGCGGTCCAGCTCGCGGTCGAGGATGCGCGTCGCCGCGGGCTCGTACTTCTGGTCGATCGTGATGCCGGCGGTGCCGAGGCGTCGGCGCAGCTCGGTGCGCCAGGCCGGCGTGATGCTGAAGTCACGCGGCGCCGAGCCCTTGAGCTCGAACGCGTACTGATTGAGCACTGTGACGAAGGCCTGCGCCTTGGGCGCGATCGCGCGGAGAAACTCCTGTTCGGTGGTGAGCAGGGTGTCGTCGGGAACGATGACGTCGGGGGTGATCCCGCCACCGCCGTAGACGGTCCGGCCGGCATCGGAGCTGTAGGTCGGGCGCGCCTTCTTCTCCGCCTCGGTCTCCAGCGAGTCCGGGCGCGTCTCGACGAAGCGGCCGTCGGCGAGGAGCTTTCGTTCGCGGTGGATGCTGCGACCGCTCGGCGTGTACCACTTGCCGGTCGTGATCTTGAGCGCGTAGCCGCCGTCGAGCGGGAAGAGCGACTGCACGAGCCCCTTTCCGAAGCTGGTGGTGCCGAGCACGAGGGCGCGGTCGTGATCCTGGAGCGCGCCGGCGACGATCTCGCTGGCCGACGCAGTGCCACCATCGGTGAGGATGACGAGCGGCGGCTGGGTGGCAAGGTGCTCGCTCGTGGCGCGCGCGACCTCGTCCGGTGCGTTACGCGAGCGCACGTTGACGATCGGCTGTCCGCTCTTCAGAAAGAGCGAGCTCACCGCCAGCGCCTGCTCGACGATGCCGCCCCCGTTGTCGCGCAGATCCAGCACCAACCCGCGCGCGCCCTGGCCCACCAGCTTCGTCGCGGCGGCGTCGACCTCCTCGGCCGTATTCTCGTTGAACGTCTGCAACGGGATATAGCCGATGCGGTCGCCGATGATGGTCGCGTAGGGCACAGCCGGAACGTGAACGACCGCGCGCTTGAAGGTGAGCTTCACCGGCTCGACGACGCGCGGACGCTGGAAGACGACCTGGACGCTGGTGCCCGGGATGCCACGCAGCGCATCGGAGACCTTGTCGATCTTCGCGTCCGCCGTCGGCAACGAATCGACGCGCATGATGCGGTCGCCTTCGTGGACGCCGCCATCCTCGGCCGGCGTGTGCGGGAAGATGCGCGAGACGATGATGCTCGTGCCCGCACCGACCTTCTGCTCCTCGAGCAGCATGCCGACGCCGCCATAGCGGCCGCCGGTGCTGCGATTGAACTCCTCGCTCTGTCGCGGCGCGAACAGCTCGCTGTAGGGATCGTTCAGCTCGCGGACGAGGCCCTTGGCGGCCTTCTCGAACACCTCGGGACTCTGCAGCGAGTCCACGTACCGGCTGGCGACGATGGCGAGCACCTGATCGAAGAGCCGCGGCGTCGCGCGGGGCGGTGCCTGCTGAAGGAAAAACCCACCGGCAACCATCGGGATGAGCAGCAGAGACGCGACGGCCGCGGTGCGGGGGCGGAGCATGCGATCGACCTCAATGGAGAGTGCGGCGCACGGCTGCGCCTCGAATGGGCAATCTAGCGAAACGGGTCGCCGCTGCCAGACGGCGACCCCACCGGATCAAGGGCGAACGGCCGCCGGGAGTTTCCAGAGGCCGTTGAGCATGTCGGATGCGTAAACCGCGCCATCCAGATATTGGACACCCCAGACGTACGTCCGGTTGGTCCCGCCCGCGAGGTCGACCCGGAGCTCACGCCCCATCTTCGTGAGATCGCACAGCGCGCTGGTCCCGTTCGGTGGGGTGGACCGCTGCGCATCGAGGCAGGTGCCGAGGTCCCCACGTACGTCGAGCGCACGGACGCCGCCGTTGTAGTAGGCGGCGTAGAGAATGCCTCGCTGCTCGTCGACGGAGAAGTTGTGCGTTCCGGCGCCGGCCACGGTGTAGCGCGCCACCTCTCGCGGTGCGGCCAGGTTGGCGATGTCCACCACATGGATGTCACCCGAGGACGACACCCCGAGCTGGCCGGGGCCCTCTTCGCCGACGAAAGCGTAGCGGCTGATTCCGGTGACCGGATCCTTCAACCACCATACGTTGTGCACCTCGCCGTTCACCGTCCGGACTCGTCCGAGCTCCACCGGGGCCGCGATGGTCCCGCCGGCGCCACCGCCACCGATGTCCCAGATCGCCAGGCCGTCGTCCCACAGCGCGAGGAACAGCAGCCCGTCGCGCACGAAGGTGTCGTGCACGAACGGCCGGCCGATGTCACGGTTGAGCACCTCGGCCGGCGCCGACGGGGTCGTGAGATCCACGATCACGAGATGCGCCGGCCGGACGCTCCCGGGGTCGATCGCGAGGAACCCGTACAGCCTGCCGCTCACCCGGCCGATCTCGGCGGTGTGAACGCCGTCGGTCGTGTTGGCGGTGATGTAGCGCGCGACGAGCGCCGGGTGGCGTGGGTCGGCGAGGTTGTAGAGGGCCAGGCCACCGTTGCTGCGCTCCGTCGCGATGACGAGCAGCGAACCGTCGTCGCTGATGGCGACGTCGCCAAGCGTGGTGGCGCCCTCGACACGCACCGAGTCGACGAGCACCGGCGACTGCCCGGCGACGTCCCAGATGTAGAACACGCTGGCCGCCGCCGCGCTGTTGCCCCAGGTCGTGGTGTAGGCGGTGGTGCCGCGGACGACGACTTCGGCGGTGGTGCGGGTGGGCGCGAAGTCGCCGCGACCGGGCGGCCTGCTGGGCGGATCGACGGCATCGCTCCCGTGACAGGCGGCGAGCGCGGCGAGCGCGGCGAGCGCGCCAAGCCAGAGCGATCGGAACGCGGACCGCGAGCAGGTCAGTCGGGCGATCGCGGTCGCCCGTTCACGGAACGGCGACGCCATAGCGCCCCATGCGCGAGTGTGTCGCACCGGCGCGGACGCGGACGCCGCCGGTGAGCATCCAGAGATGACTGCGGCCATACACGATGTCGGGGTCGAAGAGAGTGCGCGTGTCGCGCGCCGTGGCGGCGAGGCGTGAAAGCTCCAGAAACGGAACCCCGACGACCGTGCCCCAGGTCACCGCTGGCGCGGCGACGGCGGCGGTAGCGGTGCGCCACCGGGTGATGCCCGCGATGTGAAGATCGGTGGCGGGGCGCGCGGTCCGGAAGGGATCAGCAAGGCGCTCCTCCTCGGGACGATCCGTCTGCTCGAGCCGCACGGCCACGCCGAATGCACCGGCGCGCCACGCACTCTCCACGAGAACGCTCTCGTACGAGAAGGCGGCCTCACGGCGAGTATGGTCGTACTCGACCGTGCGAGCCCATTCGACGAGGGCGTACCGTCCGCCGTCCGACGAGACAGCCCGGGCCGACACGCTCTGTTTCCTTTGATCGAGCCCGAAGCCATCGGCCTGCTCCGGCGAGGCGATCCGCGCGTAGCTGGTCTGCAGCTCGGCCCACGGACGAGGAACGATGGTGCCGCGGACCGACCACGAGTCGCCGAAGCGACGCGCCAGCGGCAGCGACGACGGTCGCTGCGGCTCCTCGCCCGTGAACGACCCCGCCTCGACAATGGCGGGTCCGACCCGCGCCGCGCCGACCACGATGCCGCGCTCCAGCACTTGGGCGAGGTGGTGATTGATCGGGTACTTCGCGAACGGACGCACCATCGGGTCGTCGGTGCCGAAGGGGGCGAAGCCGCGGCCGGCGCCGAGGGAGAGCGTGCCCGGTCCTGCGTGCCCGCGCAGACCCAGCATCAGCTCGTGCAGGTAGGTGTGGGGATGGCGACGGTCCACGAACCCTTCCCCGAAGGCGCCGAGGCTCAGCTCACCGCTGCGCATGGTGAACCCTTCGGCGTCGATTGTCGCGTCGAGGGTCGCCCGGCGGTGCCACCAGCCCGCTCGCGCCATCAGGACGGCCTGTGTGAGCGAACCTTCCGTGCGGGCGCCGCCGCTCGGCGTTCGGTCGACGTGTGTCGCCAGCGGGATGGCCTGTCCCATCAGGTGTATGGCCGGCGCGCCGCTGTCCGACGGCATCGTCATGCCCTCATGCCCGGCGTGCTGCGCGAATGCGGGAGGTGCGGCGAGCAGATAGAGCGCGGCGGTAGCTGCGACGCGGCGCGCGGAGGCGCAACGGTGGCGATGGCCCATCGCGTAACGTAGTCGTGACGCGGCTGCGGATCGGCGGGGCGCGCCGTACGTTATCATGCTCCACCTTCCCTGACTGACGATGCGACGCTCTTCCGTCCCCCATCGAATCCTCCTCGTCGCTCTCGTGCTCGCCGCCGGCTGCGGGCGGACGTCGACCGGGAGCAGTGCCGCGCTCGCCGACCGGCCGCAGGCATCGCCCGACGCCCTGGATCGCCTCCCGACGGGCGTGCGTCTCGACCCCGCCGCCCCGCTGCACACCATTGGCCAGATGCCGCTCGCGATGGTGGACGCCCCGGAGGGCGATCGCGCCGTGCTGCTCCTGAACGGCTGGCGCGACCAGGGCATTCAGGTCGTGCATCGCTCCAGCGGACGCGTGCTGCAGACCGTCAGGCTGCCCGCGGTGTTCCTCGGCCTCGCCTTCTCGCCCGACCGGCAATCACTCTACGCTGCCGGAGGGAACGGCGACGTGGTGTACCGCTTCGCCTGGCGCGAGGGGGTGGCCACGCTTCGCGACAGCGTCGTGCTCCAGGCGCGCGCGACGTCGCGCGCGGACGGCGTGCGGTATCCGGGCGGGCTGGCGTTCTCGCGCGACGGTGCGCGGCTGTACGTGGCGGAGAACCTCGCTGATTCACTCGCCGTGATCGACGTCGCGAGCGGACGTGTGGTGCAGCGCCTCGCGACGGGGCGGTATCCGTATGGTGTCGTCGTGGCGCCGGATGGGGCGGTCTATGTCTCCGACTGGGGGGCGTGGACCGTCTCGAGCTATTCGCCGGCGTCCGACGGGACGCTCCGCGCCACCGGGCAGATCATCGTCGGGCGGCATCCGTCGGCATTGCTGCTCAACGCGCGGGGCACGCGGCTGTTCGCGGCCACGGCGACGACCGACCGCGTGGTGTCGGTGGACCTCGCGCGGCGCCGGGTGGTCGGTGAGCTGCTCGATCCGCCGCCCGGTGGTCCCGACGAGGGGAGCACGCCGAACGCGCTGGCCCTCTCATCCGACGGGCAGCGGCTGTTCGTCGCCGAAGCGGACGCGAATGCCGTGGCGGTGTTCGATCTCACGCCATCGTCGAGCGGGCTCGCCGGCGCAACGGGGGACGATCGGCTGGCGGGTCGCATCCCGACCGGCTGGTATCCGACGGCGTTGCTGGCGCGGGGGGACACGCTGCTCGTGGCGACGAGCAAGGGTCGCGGCACCCGCGCGAACCCCGATGGCCCGCGTCCCATGTCGGCGAGCGACTGGCGACAGCTCCCGGGGCGGAACACGACGCTCTCGCAGCTCGACGGCTCGCTGATGGTGCTGCCGGTGGGCGGACTCACGAGCGACGCGCTGTCGACGCTGTCGGCGCGGGTCGCGCGCGCGAATGGATGGACGGAGCCGCGATCGACGTCGCGCCGGTATCCGCCGCTCGAGCACGTGATCTACGTCGTGAAGGAGAACCGCACCTACGATCAGGTGCTGGGCGATCTGAGCCAGGCGGACGGCGACAGCTCGCTCGTCCTGTTCGGCCGCGCTGTCACGCCCAATCAGCATGCGCTTGCGGAGCGGTTCGGGATCTTCGACCGGTTCTTCGTGAACGCCGAGGTGAGCGCGGATGGCCACAACTGGTCGATGGCGGCGTACACGACGGACTATCTGCAGAAGACCGTGCAGTCGCACTACTCGAGTCGGGGCCGCAGCTACGACTACGAGGGGACCAATCGCGGCGCGATCCCCGAGGACGACGTCGACGAGCCGGCGCGCGGCTATCTGTGGACGCTGGCCCAGCAGAAGGGGATCACCTTCCGCAACTACGGGGAGTTCGTCGTGCCGAGCGGCGCGGATCCCGATGATCCGCTACCGGCCGGCTATCGCGGCAACAAGCCCTTTCTGGCCGCACACACGAACTCCCGCTATCCGGGCTACGACCTGAAGATCCAGGACCAGCAGCGAGCCGACGTGTGGATCGCCGAGCACGAGGAGTTCGCACGGCGTGGGGTGATGCCGGCGCTGGAGGTCATCCGGCTGCCGAACGACCACACCGCGGGGGCGCGGGCGGGCTTACCGACGCCGCGCGCGATGGTCGCGGACAACGACCTGGCGCTGGGGCGCATCATCGAGGCGCTGAGCCACGGCCCGTTCTGGAAGAACACGGTGGTGTTCGTCCTCGAGGACGACGCGCAGAACGGTCCCGATCACGTGGACTCCCATCGGTCGCCGCTGCTGGTGATCTCGCCGTACGCGAGCGCCGGGGTCGTGCACCGTTTCGCGAACACCACCGACGTGCTGCGAACGATCGAGGAGATCCTCGGCCTCGAGTCGCTCTCGCACTTCGACCATCACGGCCGTGCGCTGCGCGACATCTGGCGCGATACGCCGGACCTGCGTCCATGGACGGCGCTCGCTCCGGCGGTGAGCCTCCTGGAGACCAACCCGGCGGGCACACCGGAGGCCCGCGAATCGGCGCGGCTGGATCTGCGCATCGAGGACGTGGCGGATGAGGATCGGTTCAACCGCGTGCTCTGGCGCTCGGTGAAGGGCGCGGTGCCGTACCCGGGAAGCCGGCGCGGATCGACGCTCGAGGTGATCCGTGATCCGTGATCCGTAACTACGAAGGGCACGCTGGACTGGGTCCAGCGTGCCCCTGACGCTTCTTGACGCCGTTACCGTTCACCGTTCACGGTTCACGGTTCACTAGTTCTTGTGCCGGAACGTGATGCGGCCGCGGGTGAGGTCGTAGGGGGAAACCTCGATCGTCACCCGGTCACCCGCGAGGACGCGAATGCGGAAGCGGCGCATGTTGCCGCCGAGCGTCGCGAGCACGTTGTGTCCGTTGGTCAACTGGACCCGGAACGTGGCGTTCGGCAGCACTTCCGTGACCGAACCTTCGAGCTGAATCGCGTCTTCTTTTGCCATCCGGTACGGCTTAGCGCGAGCGCTCGGTACGGCTGCGACGGCGCGCCGCGGCGGCCTTGAGCTGGCGAGCCTCGCTCGGCTTCACGTAATACCGCTTCTTGCGGAGGTCCTTGAGGATCCCCGCCTTGGCGATCTTCCGCTTGAATGCCTTGAGCGCCCAGTCCAGCCGATCGCTTTCTTCGAGATGAATCTCGACCATCAGTAACCCTTCCCTGGTGTTGTCCGCGCGTGAATGCGCGGAACGCTGCCCCAAACGCCGGCGTCCCACACACGAGCCGCGCCAACGAACGCTGGCCGGAGTGCGCGGGTGATGCAGCCCCGAATACTAGCCCTGGCCCGGAAGGCTGTCAATCGAGGGCGGCGGCG
>JABFYH010000207.1 GCA_013361335.1 Gemmatimonadaceae bacterium
GAACCACCCCGCCACGACCGGCCCGCGCGGGCTGCGCTGACCCGGCGCAGGGGCCGGCGTGCCGGCGGGCAGTGGCCCGTACTCGGGCTGGAACAGGTACGCCACGTGGCTCACCGGATCCACCGTGATCGTCTTGGCGCCGCGCATCGTCGGGACGGTGGCGACGACGGTGTATTTGTCCGGCGTGTCCTGATGCACGACGGTCACGTTCCCGTCGCGACCGGCGGGGATGTACATCAGCTTCTGCGCCGCATCCCACCCCAGCGCATCGACGCCGTCGCCGTTGGCGATCGTCGCCACCACCTTGCCTGTGCTCGCGTCGACGACGACCGACTGCTTGCTGCACCCGGAGAAGATGCGGTTCGACGCCCGGTCGTAGGCGATTCCGGTCGGCCCGTCGCACGGCGCGATCGACCACGACTGGAGCACCGTCATCGACGTCGCGTCGAGCACCTGGATGGTGTTCTTGCCCTCGTTGTTGACGAACAACCGCCCCTTGCCATCGCTCGCCGCGCCCTCGGGCGAGTCGTCCTCGAGCTCCGCGGTGCCGACGATGTCGCCGCTCTTCGGGTCGAGGGCGACCGCGGTCCCGACCGGCCGGCTGTGATTGGTGAGGATGATGCGGTCCGAGAAGTCGTCGTACATGACGCCGTCCAGCCCACCGGTGGGGATCCTGATCTGTCGGACCGGCGCCAGAGTCTCGAGATCGAACATCGTGACGGTCGAATCGCCGGCGTTGGTGGTGAAGCCGTGATTCCATTTCGTCGCGATGCCGACACCGTGCATACGCGGCGTGTTCGGGATGTCGCCGAGCACCGCCCCGGTCCGCCCGTCCACGACCATGACGTGCGTACCGCGCGAGACGAACACGCGGCCGGTCCCGGGCTCGGCGGTCACGTAGTCGGTGCCACCCTCGCCCTTGATGTCGTGCTTCGCGACCGTGAAGGTCTGGGCGCGCACGGGCAGGCTGATCACCGCCGCCGCGAGTACCGGCAGCAGGACGGACGAGCGACGAATCATGAGATCCTCGGGAACCGGGACGGAGTGGCGGGCGATCCGCAGTCTACCGCGCGTTGCCTGTCACCATCCTTACACCGTCACGGGGCGACGCGCACCGGTGCGCTGAGGGGCGAGACGCCGTGCTCGTCGAACGCCTCCACCGCGAACCAGTACTCCTGACCAGCCGTGAGGGCGCGGATCTCCACCTCCGCGCCTCGATCCGCCCAGCGCTGGTAGGTCTGATACAGCTTCGCCGGCGCGATCCCCCACCGGACGTTGTAGCCCACCGCGCCGGGCACGGGCTCCCAGCGAACGACGGCCCCTCGCGGGTCGCTCGTCCGCTGCGCCATGACTCCTGCCGGCGCGGGCGGCGACATCCCCGCCGCCGTGCCGAACACGCGCAGGTCGCTCACCGCGAGATTGGGGATCCCCACGTGCACGTGCTCCCACCGCACCCATCGCGCGATCACGGGGGCGGGGAGCTCGACGTAGGCGTTCGCGCGGTCGCGCCGCTCGCGTGTCGCGTCGGCGATCGTCCGCCAGCGGCGGCCGTCGCGCGACGCCGAGATCCGGAATTGCGTGTACGCCGCCGAGTCGCTGGCGAAGCGGTTCGCGTGGTAGTCGGCGTAGTTCACCTGCACGGCGCGCACGGTGCGGTCGCCACCGAGGTCGATCGTGAGCGTCGCACCGCGCGCGGTGTCGCGCGCCACCCACCAGCTGCGCGCATTCTCATCCGTCACGTTCGACGCCGGGAACGAATCACGCGCCGACGACGCGACGACCGGCTTCCGGTACGAGAGGAGCATCCATCCCGTGAACAGCTCGTCGGGGCTCTTCCATTTTCGCGTCGGGGCGAAGTGCGGGAAATCGCCGAAGCGTGTGCTGGCGAACATCTGGCCGTCGGCGTCGAAGCCGGCCGGGAACATGGCGATGCGCCGCTCGAAGGTGCCGTTGACGCCGATCCACGGCGTGCCGGTGTTCCAGTAGTTGCCGAAGTTGTCCTGGAAGGTGCTGCCATGCCCCGCGCCGACGACGAATCCGCCGGGCTTGTAGGCGACGGGATTGGAGGGCGCGTAGGTGAAGGGGCCGAGTGGCGACGTGCCGACGTAGGTGCCGTTGGCGTAGACGTTGTACTCGGTGCCGGGCGCCGCGTACTGGAGGTAGTAGCGGCCGGCGTGCTTCGTCATCCACGCCCCTTCGACGTACGGCCGGATCGTGTCGCGATGGTCCTGCCCGAATCGCTCCCAGCCGTGCAACTCGGGATGGAGCGAGAGCAGCTTCATCGGCCGCGCGCCCGCCTTGTACGCGAGCCGCCGCGCCGGATCGAGCTCGATGCCGTAGATCGGATAGACGTTCGAGGAGCCCCAGTAGAGGAACCAGCGGCCATCGTCGTCACGGAAGAGCGCGGGATCCCACGGGCCGGGCTGGATGGAGTCGGAGGGAACGAGCTGCCCCGGGCGCTCGCTCCCCTGTGCCACCGCGTATGGCAGTTGAGGAAGGATGCGGTTGTAGAACTCGAGCTGCCCCGTGGCCGGCCTGGTGGAATACAGAATGGGACGCGGCGCCGTCGCCGACTGCATCAGGAGCAGCGTGTCACCGACCGAGATCGCCGCCGGCGCCACGACGTCGTCGAAGGGCCAGCGGCTCGGCACGACGAACTGCCAGTGCACGAGGTCGCGCGAGCGCCAGTAGCCGCCCGACACCGTGACGAAGAGGAAGTATTCGCCACGGTGATTCACGACCGCCGGATCCGCCCCCGAGCGGTACGACACGCCCTCGTTCAGTCCTTCCCAGTTGTACTTGTACTCGATGTCGATCGGGTTCGTGTACGTCCGGATGCCCGATGACTGCGCCGAGGCGCTCGCGTGGACGCTCGACGCGAGCGCGAGGGTGGCGAGAGCGAGGCGGCGCACCGCCCCGCGCGCGGCACGGGTCATCGCTTGGGCGCGATCCTCCACAGCTCCCCCTTCTCGTCGTCGGTCACGACGTAGAGTGCCCCGTCCGGTCCCTGGCGCACGTCGCGGATCCGATGGCCGCGATCGGCGAGCAGGTGCTCCTCACCGGTGACGCGGCCGTTCTCGATCGCGAGTCGCACGAGCCGCTGCTCCCGGAGCGCACCGATGAACAGGCTGTTCTTCCAGGCGGGAAAGGCATCGCCCGTGTAGAACTGCGCGCCGGAGGGGGCGATCACCGGGTCCCAGTAGTAGACCGGCTGCTCGGTGCCGGCTTTCTGCGTCGGGCCCGGGAGCGGCGCCCCCGAGTACTCCACCCCGTAGCCGACGTCGGCCCACCCGTAGTTCTTCCCCTTCTCGATCCGATTGAGCTCGTCGCCGCCGTTGGTGCCGTGCTCGACCTCCCAGAGCTGGCCGCGCGCGTCGAAGGCGGCCGCCTGCGGATTGCGATGTCCCACCGACCAGATCTCCGGCTTGGCGTCCGCTCGACCCACGAACGGGTTGTCCGGCGGCACGGTGCCGTCCGGACGGATGCGAATGACCTTGCCGAGATGGCTGTTGAGATCCTGCGCGTAGGGGCGCGTTGCGGTGGAGGAGCGCTCGCCGAAGGTGGCATAGAGCATCCCGTCCGGCCCGAACACGACGCGCGAGCCGAAGTGCATGTTGTTGTTGTAGGTCGGGAGCACGCGGAAGATCACGCGCACGTCGGTGAGGCTCTTGCGATCGGGCGCGAGCACGCCGCGGGCGATGCTCGTGCCGTTCCCGTCCTCGCGCGGCTCGGTGAAGCTCCAGAAGATCGTGCGGTCGGTCGCGAAGCCCGGGCTGAGCGCCACGTCCAGCAGACCACCCTGCCCTCGCGCATCGACGGCGGGCACGCCGGCGATCGGCTCGCCGATGGTGCCGTTCCGCGAGACGATGCGCAGACGGCCGGGCTTCTCGCTGATCAGGTAGTCCCCGCCCGGCAGCGGCTCCACCGACCAGGGCTTCTGCAATCCGGTCGCGACGACGGTGACGTCGAAGGCGACGTTGGACTTCACGCCGCAGATGCGCGTCTGGCCGGCGAAGGCGGGCCGCTGGTCGCGCGCGTTGGGGGACCGCGTCTCGAGCGGCGTGCACTGCGCGTCGGCCGAGTGGCCGCATGCAGCGCTGGCGACGAGGAGCAGGGCGATGAAGGAGGTACGGGGAGAGCGCATTCGCAGGGGACTCCTGGCGGGTGGTCGGAGCGTCGTCTGCTGAAATATGGATTTCAGCGCCGATCGTCGCGAACAGCAAGGTGCTCGGCGAGGGGCACCGGACGGGGTCCGGCCCTTCGTCAGCGCTCCATCGCGCTAGACCGAGCTCGCGATCAGCATCACGACGTCCGACAGCCAGTCCCGCGCCGTCACGCCGTCGCCCAGCTCGCCGAACTCGAACCCCGTCTCGACCAGGAACGCCTCGAAGGCGCGCAGATCGGTCTCGCTGCCAAGGATCGCGCGCGCATCGCTCAGCGTCTGCAGGAGCGTCGCGTGCGACTCGGTGAGCACGAACACCAGCACCGCGTCGCGGTACCGCGCGCCGTTGCGCGATCGCTCCAGCGCGAAGTAGGCGCTCAGCAGCCGCGCGAGGTCCGGATAGAGCTGCGGGATGGTGAGCGCGGACA
>JABFYH010000141.1 GCA_013361335.1 Gemmatimonadaceae bacterium
GCGCCCCTTTGTCTTTGCCTCGCCGGCGGCCATATTGCGCGCCATGACCGACCGCCAGTCCACCATCCTCGATGCGCGTGCCATGGACCGCATGCTGCGTCGGATGGCCGACGAGATCGTCGAGCTGAACGACGGCACCGACGACCTCATCATCGTGGGAATCCAGCGCCGGGGCGTGCAGCTCGCCTCGCGCATCGTCTCCTCCATCAACGAGCGCGAAGGGGTCGAGCTGCCGAGCGGCGCGCTCGACATCACGCTCTATCGGGACGATCTCCAGACCGTCGGCCCGCGCCCCGTCGTCGGCCCGACGAACCTCCCCTGGGCGATCGACGGGAAGTGCGTCGTGATCGTGGACGACGTGCTGTACACCGGCCGCACGGTGCGCGCGGCGCTCGACGAGCTCGCGGACTTCGGGCGTGCGCGGCGCATCGCCCTCGCCGTCCTCGTCGACCGTGGGGGCCGCGAGCTGCCGATCCAGCCCGACGTCGTCGGCAAAGCGGTCCGCCTGCGCGACGGTGGCCGGGTCGACGTCATGGTGAAGGAGCTCGACGACCGCGACGGCGTGACGATCACCGGCGCAGAGGACGCGTGACGGCGAGCGAGTCGCTCGGCAAGGACCTCCTCGGGCTCGAGCAGCTCTCGAGCGACCAGATTCGTCTCATCCTCGACACCGCGGAGCCATTCAAGGAGATCAGCGAGCGCGCCATCAAGAAGGTGCCGACGTTGCGCGGCTCGACGATCGTCAACCTGTTCTTCGAGGCGTCCACCCGCACACGCATCTCCTTCGAGTTCGCCGAGAAGCGCCTGTCCGCCGACACGGTCAACGTCGCCTCGTCGGGGTCGAGCGTCAGCAAGGGCGAGACGCTGGTCGACACGGCGCGGAATCTCGAGGCGATGCGCATCGACATGGTGGTCATCCGCCACGGCGCGTCGGGGGCGGCGCGGTTCCTCGCCGAGCGCATCGAGTCCAACGTCATCAACGCCGGCGATGGAACCCACGAGCACCCGACGCAAGGGCTGCTCGACATGCTCACCCTTCGCGACCGCTTCGGCAAGCTCGCCGGCCTCAAGGTCTGCATCTGCGGGGACGTGCTGCACTCGCGCGTGGCGCGCTCCAACATCTGGGGGCTGAAGAAGATGGGCGCCGAGGTCGCGGTGTGCGGCCCGCGCTCGCTGCTGCCGAACGCGATCGACGACTTCGGCGTCACCGTCTTCGATCACATCGAGGACGGGATCCAATGGGCCGATGCCCTCAACATCCTGCGGCTCCAGCTCGAGCGCATGCACTCCGGCTACATCCCGTCGCTGCGCGAATACAACCGGGTGTTCGGCGTCTCACGCGAGCGGCTCGCGCGCGCGCCGAAGGACCTCCTCATCCTCCATCCCGGCCCGATGAACCGTGGCGTCGAGATCGACTCGGACGTGGCCGACGGGCCGCACAGCGTGATCCTCAACCAGGTGACGAACGGCGTGGCGGTGCGCATGGCGGTGCTCTATCTGCTCGCGGGCGGCAGGCCCGAGCTGGCCGAAGCGGCGAAGGGCGGGGGCGGACGATGAGCGAGCGCATGTCCGGCCCACCGGCGCTGCTGCTGCGCGGCGGACGCCTCGTGGATCCTTCGCAGGGGCTGAACGAGGTGGGCGATCTCCTCGTCGTCGACGGCAAGGTCGAAGGCATCGGCCGGCTCGGCGAGGTGCGCCGCGACGGCGACGTCGAGACGGTCGATTGCACGGGGCGGGTCGTCTCGCCCGGCTTCGTCGACGTGCATTGTCATCTCCGTGAGCCGGGCCGCGAGGAGGTGGAGACCATCGCCACCGGCGCGCGCGCCGCGGCGGCCGGCGGCTTCACCGCGGTGTGCGCCATGCCGAACACCGATCCGGTCACCGACAACCAGGCGGCGGTGGGCTTCATCATCCGACAGGCGCAGCGCTCCGGCGGCGCCCGCGTCTATCCCATCGGTGCGATCTCGATCGGGCAGCAGGGAAAAACGCTCGCGGAGTTCGGCGAGATGGTGGGCGCGGGCGCCGTGGCCGTGAGCGACGACGGCAAGCCGGTGGTGAGCGCGCAGCTGATGCGCACTGCCCTCGAGTACGCGCGCACCTTCGGCATCCCGGTCGCCGATCACTGCGAGGAGCCGACGCTCGCGGCGAACGGCGCGATGAACGAAGGGATCATGAGCGCCCGGCTCGGCCTCAAAGGCATCCCTGCGGAAGCCGAGGAGATCATGGCGATCCGCGACATCCTCCTCGCGCGGCTCACCGGTGGGCACATCCATCTGTGCCACATGAGCACCAAGGGGTCCGTCGAGCTGATTCGCTGGGGGAAGGAGCGCGGGATCAATGTGACCGCCGAGGTGTGCCCGCATCATCTCTCGCTCACCGAGGAGGCGGTGGAGGGCTACGACACCAACGCCAAGATGAACCCGCCGCTTCGCACGGCGGCCGACGTCGCCGCACTGCAGGAGGCGGTGAAGGACGGGACGATCGACGTCATCGCGACCGATCATGCGCCGCACCACTACGACGAGAAGGAGCGCGAGTTCGCCGACGCGCCGAACGGCATCGTCGGGCTGGAGACGGCCCTCGCGGTGAATCTCACCTGGCTCGTGCACCGCGGCGTGATCGACCTGCCGACCCTCGTCGAGCGGATGGCGTGCGCCCCCGCTCGGCTCTTCAAGCTGCGTGGGGGCACGGTGCGCCGGGGAACCGCAGCGGATCTCACCGTCTTCGATCCCGACGCCAGCTGGACCGTCGATCCGGACCGCTTCCTCTCGAAGGGGCGGAACTCCCCCTACGCCGGCCAGACCCTGCGCGGCCGGGTCACGCTGACCGTGGTGGGCGGCCGGGTGATCTATCGTCCTCCAACCTGACGACGCCGGGGTTACCGGGTGGGCGGTCACATCGTCCGATCCTATAAGGCAGATGTTTGCGGCTGTTATTTTTCTGCCCGATCGCCCGGCGCGACGCGTGCGGGTGCGGGAATTCCTACGAGGGAGAGAGCGAGCATGAAGGACGGGAATCCACGCGACGACGCGGGGACCGAGGGGCCTTCAGCCGGCGGCCGTTCTGCAGTGGCGTCAGTGGGCTCGCTCATGGAGGAGCGCCGGCGCTACGAGCTCTGGCTCGCGGCGCTGAACGCACGCCGCGCCGAGACGCCGAAGCACGTGTTCGCGCGCGTCCACGCCGACTACACGGCGCGTCTGGAAGCGGTGATGACCCGCCTCACCGGCCAGGTGGAGGGGCTCCGTGGTGAGCTCACCATCCTGACGACGCGGATCGCGACGCTCGAGGAGCAGCAGCATCGGGCGCGCGACGAGCGCGCCGAGGCGGAGCTCCGCGCGCACGTCGGCGAGATGACGCCGACAGAGTGGGCGGACGCGTCCAGGAAAGCCGACGAGATGATCGCCGACCTGGTGCGCGAGCACGCCGAGGCGGTGGATGCGCTCGCCCGGACGCGGGAGTTTCTGGCCGATGCCGAGCGCCCCGCGACTCCTCCGCAGCCGGCGCCGGCAATTTCCGCGTCGGCGCCCGATGCGCCCCTCCAGCCGCCGCGCGGTACGACGAACGTGCCGGTGCAGCCCCGCCCGACGCAGACGTCGAATGGCTCGCGGCTGCGCCCACTGCCGGGCCGCGAAGACCATTCGGGACCCGTGCCTGCCGCCGCGGCCCCGCTATCGCCGGCCGAACCGGCGCGCCAGGGTGGGTTCGACGAGCTCGCGTTTTTGAGCTCGGTGGTCGACGACGGAGCGGGGAACGGGTCGGCGCCGCCATCGCCACCGACGCCACGACCGCACCCGCAGCCGACCGCCGCGGCGAACGTGCAGCCGGTGGCCAGGCCGGCGCCGCCGCCGAGCCGCAATCCGTTCGCGCAGCGCGCGCAGGACAAGATCATCAACAACGACGGGGCGACCGGCCCGAAGATCGAGTCCAAGCAGGTCGGCTCGCGGAGCGGGCTCGCGGCCAACGTCAGCGGCAACAATCCGATCGTGCTGCGCGACAAGACCAACGAGGCGGCCAAGACGCTCAAGTGCGGCGAGTGCGGCGCGGCGAACTATCCGACCGAGTGGTACTGCGAGCGCTGCGGGGCGGAGCTGGCGTCGTTGTGATGCGGTGAGACGGTGAGACGGTGAGACGGTGAGACGGCAAACTGAAAAGGGCACACCGAACTGCTTCGGTGTGCCCTTTCGCTTTGCTGTGTCACCGTCTCACCGTCGAACGATCTTACGCTCCCGCCTTGGCCATCCGGCTCTTGTGGCGCGCCGCGAGGTTCTTGTGCACCAGGCCCTTGCGGGCGGCACGGTCGAGCAGGCTGATGGCGCTCGTGCGCTCGTCGGCGGTCGCCGTCGGCGACTTGGCCTTCTTGAGCGCGGTGCGCAACGCGGAGCGCTGGGCGCGATTGCGCACCGTCGCGGCGCGCGACTTCCGCATGTTCTTCTTGGCGGAGGCGATATTCGGCACTGAAATCTCCAAAAATTCGGTAGAGCTCGCGGTCGTGGCGAAACGCGGAAGCTAGACGCCGCGAAGAGCGAAGTCAAGCTGGGACAGCACTTTGGC
>JABFYH010000171.1 GCA_013361335.1 Gemmatimonadaceae bacterium
CAAGCCGGCTGCATCGCCGGGACGTGTACCTGCGCGAGCCGGAGGGGTGGAGACAGGAGACGCTGTACCCATAGCGTGCGGCGTCGCGGCGTGAGGGGTACGGCGTGAGGATTCGGAACTGGTGTCGGTTGAATGAGGGCGGCTGACGGCGGCGTCCGCCCCCCTGTTTCTCACGGGTCATCCAACCGGCACCCTGTTCCGACAGAGACGCCCCGCACCCGTCTTGAGGCGCAGTTTCCAAACCGACACCCGCCACCGACTCCCCACGCCGTACGCCTGACGCCGCCCCCCGCACGCCGCGCCGCACGCCTCGCCCCGCCCGCCGCACGTCGCGGAGCGGTCGTTATCTTTCCCGGATGGCGACTCAGACGGTTGAACCCACCACTGCCCCCGTGGCCGGCGACGGATGGAGCATCGACAAGGCGCGCGCGCTCTACAACATCGAGGGGTGGGGTGCCGGGTTCTTCGACATCGACGAGCGGGGGCACGTCGTCGTGCGCCCCGACCGCGACCATCCGGAACGGCAGCTCAGCCTGCACGATCTGGCGAACGACCTCGAAGAGCAGGGGGTCACGCTGCCCGTGCTGCTGCGCTTTTCCGACATCCTGCGGTCGCGGATCGAGGCGCTGAGCGAACGGTTCGCCAACGCGATCGTCGAGTACGAGTACACCGGTGGCTACACCACCGTGTACCCGATCAAGGTCAATCAGCAGCGCCACGTCGTCGAGGAGATCGTCCAGTTCGGGAACAAGCACGGCGTCGGCCTCGAGTGCGGCTCCAAGCCCGAGCTCCAGGCCGTGCTCGGCCTCTCCGAGAGCACCGAGCACCTCATCGTCTGCAACGGCTACAAGGACGACGAGTTCATGCGCCTCGCGCTGATGGGGCAGAAGCTCGGGCACCAGGTCTTCATCGTCATCGAGCAGCTGAGCGAGATCGACGTGCTCTTGGCCGCGGCGGAGGAGCTGGGCGTCACGCCGACGGCGGGGATCCGCATCAAGCTCGCGAGCAGCGGCTACGGCCGCTGGAAGGAGAGTGGCGGGGAGAAGTCCAAGTTCGGGCTCAACGCCGCGCAGCTCATGCAGGCCGTCGACAAGCTCCGCGCCGCCGGCCGGCTCGACATCATCAAGCTGATCCACTTCCACCTCGGCAGCCAGATCACCGACATCCGTTACATCAAGTCGGGGCTCCAGGAAGTGGCGCGCTTCTACGCGGAGCTGCGCGCGCTGGGCGTCGACGTCACGCACGTCGACGTCGGGGGCGGGCTCGGTGTCGACTACGACGGGTCCAACTCGACGTCGAACGCGAGCGTGAACTACTCGCTGCAGGAGTACGCGAACGACGTGATCTACACGCTCGCCGAGTCGTGCCGCGAGCTCGAGCTGCCGATGCCGCACGTGATCAGCGAGTCGGGACGGGCGCTCACGGCGCACCATGCGCTGCTGCTGCTCAAGGTGATCGACGTCGAGTCGGTGGTGGAGGTCCCCGTGCCGGTGCTCACCGACGACGACCACGCGGTGCTGCACGAGATGGCCGAGGACCACGCGGCGCTCTCGAACGGCAAGATCAAGAAGCGGCGCGTCAAGGAGATCTTCCACGACGTGACCTTCGACAAGGAGCGCGCCCAGCAGCTCTTCGCCAGCGGGGTGCTGAGCCTCCGCGGCCGCGCGATCGCCGAGCAGATGTACCACGCCACGATGAACGCGATCTTCCGCATCGTGAACCAGGAGCGCGACGAGTACGAGGACATCGTCGCCGATCTGGATGCGACGATGGTGGACCGCTACTTCTGCAACTTCTCGCTCTTCCAGTCGCTGCCGGACAGCTGGGCGATCGACCAGCTCTTCCCGATCATGCCCATTCATCGGTTGTCCGAGGAACCGACCAGGCGAGGCACGCTCCAGGACATCACCTGCGACTCCGACGGCAAGATCGACCGGTTCGTCGGCGAGAAGGAGGGGAACCCGTCGCTCGAGCTGCACGAGTGGCACGACGGCGAGCCCTACATGCTCGGCGTCTTCCTCACCGGCGCGTACCAGGAGATCCTCGGTGACCTCCACAACCTGTTCGGCGACACGAACGCGGTGCACATCCGCCTCGCCGACAAGGGTTACGAGATCACGGACCTGGTGCACGGCGACACGGTGACCGAGGTGCTGAACTACGTGCAGTTCCGCGCGTCGGATCTGCTGCAGACCTTTCGACGCAAGGTCACGGCGGTGAAGCATCTGAGCCGGACGGACGCGAACGCGTTCATCGCCGACTATGTCGCCGGGCTGGAGGGATACACGTACCTCGAGGGCGAGGCGGCGCAGTAGCGAGCGGTCGACTCGGAACTGGCGGACTCGAAACTGAAAACTGATGACTAGGCAGCGACGTTTTCAGTTGTCAGCTTCGAGTCTCGAGTTTTCGGTCGCAGTCGGCGCTGGACCGGGCAGGTTGACAGCACGCTAGCCACGGCAGACGTTGGTCAGCGGCATCCTCCCCGCCAACCCCTAGAGGAGCTCCTCACCGTGCGTTCTCTCTCGCCCCTCGTCCTCGTCGTGGTCGCGACGACCGCCGCCGCGCAGGCGCCCGGCCCGCGGCTCGTGATCAGCCCTTCGGTTCGCTCCGTAACCGCGGGAGATTCGTTACAGCTGCGCGGGCAGCTGCTCGACGCCGCTGGCCAGCCCGTGCCGGGCGCGCGCGTGATGTTCGTCGGCGCGGGTGGGCACTTCGAGGGGAGCGTCGACTCGACGGGGCTCGTCCGCTCGGGGGCCGTGGGCACCATCCCCGTGACCGCCGTGGCGCTCGTCAGCGGCGCGAAGCCGGTGGTCGAGCGCTTCGAGGTGGCGATGGTCCCGGCGCCGGCGGCGCGGATCGAGGTGTCGCCGCGTCCTATGCGGCTCCTTGTCGGCCAACGCGTTCGGGTCGGCGCCGAGGTGTTCTCGGCGGCGGGCGACCATCGCGGCGACGCCGTGCAGTGGGCGAGCTCGACGCCGGCCGTCGTGCGCGCGAGCGGCGACGGCAACCTCGTGGCGGCGGCGCCGGGCCGTGCGACGATCAGCGCGACCGTGGGGAGCGCGGCGACGCGGTGGCCGATCGAGGTCGTGGCGGCGGCGGGCGCGACGATCGAGGTCGTGCCGGCCGCGGCCTCCGTCCGCACCGGCGACGTGGTCCGCTTCCGCGCCGTCGTGCGGGATGCGGCGGGCCGAGAGGTCACGGGGCTCGCCCCGAGCTGGCTGTTCACCCCGGGCAAGGGGCTCATCGACGCCGAGGGCGCGTTCGTCGCCTACGAGCCGGGGAGCTACCAGGTGACGGCGAGCTTCGGCGGCCGCAGCGCCGACGCGACGGTGACGGCGGTCGACCGCGACGTGCGCCGACCGGCGAAGGTCGTCGGCAAGGTGCTGCGCAACGCCTTCGCGACGTCGGAGGTGTGGCTGCACCCCAACGGCAAGGTCGCCTATCTCGGCACGATCATGGGCGGCGACCGCGTGTATGCGATCGACATCTCGAACCCGAGCAGCCCGGCGATCGTCGACTCGATCATCGTCAACGCGCGGTCGATCAACGACATGATGACGACCGCCGACGGCAACTACATGGTGATCACGCGTGAGGGTGCGGCCGACCGCAAGAACGGCATCGTGATAGCGGATACACACGACCCTCTACACCCAAAAGCACTCAGCGAGTTCACCGACGGCGTGACCTCCGGCGTCCACTCGGCCTTCGTGCACACGCAGCCGAAGTACGGCACGCACATCTATCTCACGAACGACGGCACCGGCGCGATGCACGTGATCGACATCAACGATCCGGCGCATCCGAAGCAGGTCGCGACCTGGAAGACACCGCGCGCCGATGCCGGCCGGATGCTGCACGACATCGACGTCCAGAACGGGCTGCTCTACGGCTCGTGGTGGAACGATGGCGTCGTCATCCTCGACGTCGGCAATGGCATCAAGGGCGGCACGCCGTCGAGCCCGAAATTCGTGTCGCAGTACAAGTACGATCTCGACAAGCTCTATCGCGACGTCGAGAAGGAGGGGGGCAAGGGGTTCATCCGCGGCACGCACACGGCGTGGCGCCACAAGGACTACCTGGTGATCGCCGACGAGGTGTTCAGCAACGACGCGGCGCAGACGCTGTTCTCGGGTGGACAGTCGCGCGCGCATGGCCGGCTCCAGGTGCTCGACGTGAAGGACATCGAGCATCCGAGGCCGGTCGCCTGGTACGAGCCCGAGTACGGCGGCGTGCACAACGTGTGGATGCTCGGCGACACGCTCTATCTGGGCGCGTACAACGCCGGCTTCCGCGCCTTCGACCTGAGCGGCGAGGTGCGAGGCGATCTCAAGGCGCAGGGGCGTGAGATCGGCGAGTTCATGCCGATGTCCCCCGAGGGCAAGCTCCCGAACGCGCCGATGACCTGGGGCGTGGTCGTCAACCCGAAGGACGGGCTGGCGTACGTGAACGATTTCAACTCGGGGCTATGGATCGTGCGCGTGGAGCCGAAGGCGCAGCCGGTGCCGTGAACTGGTGAACTGGTGAACTGGTGA
>JABFYH010000179.1 GCA_013361335.1 Gemmatimonadaceae bacterium
GCGTTGCCGTTGTTCGCGTTGCCGTTGTTCGCGACGTTGCCACCGGCGTTGTTGTCCTTCCCGCCGTTGCCGTTGGCTGCACCGGTTCCGGTGCCATTCCCAGGACGGGTGTCGGCCACGTTACCGCCGGTGGTCGGCGGAGCGTCGGGCGTCTGGGTCGGGCCCGGCACGCGGAAGATTCGCGCGACCCCGCCCGGCTCCATCGGACGCGGCACCCGGCGTCCATTGGACGCCACCACCGAATCCGGACGCGATGGCGCCGGCACGTTGCGTCCCTGGCTCTGCCACGGGCACGCCGTGCGATCGATCATCTCGTCGCGCGCGTACACCACCGAGCCATCCGGGCAGTAGATCTTGGCGATGCGCACCGTCACGACGGGGCGCGCGACGTCCATCACGTACACGTCCTCGCCCCAGTCCTCGTCCTTGCCCGGCGGCACGAAGCGACGCGAGAGCGCAGCCATCGTCTCGTAGGGATCCGCCGCCTGCGTCAGCCGGTAGCCCAGCATCGCGGCGAGGGCCCGGTCGTCGAAGGCGCTGGGAGTGAGCCGCAGCGGACGCTCCGACGCCACGGCGTAGACGTGATGGACCACCGGCGGGCCACGACGGCGGCCGCGCGCGTCGCGCGCATCGTCGTCCATCAGGCCGCGCTCCGACCGCCACGACACGTTCAACCAGTTCGAGCCCGTGAGCGCGAACTGCCGCTGAACCGGCGACGTCGGATACACGAGCGTCACGCCGCGGTTCGGCACGATCTCGAACACCGCGAGGTAGGCAGGCTGGTTCGTGCTCACCAGTACCTGGCGGTCGTCCACGCGAACGATCGTGACCCCGACCGGGGGCATCGGCGCAGGGATGACCCGGGCCGGCGGGGCGGTGGGCGCAGGGACTGGCGTGGTCGTCGACGCCGGAACCGGCACGTAGACGACCCGGGTGCCGGACGCGCACGCGACCAGCAGCGTTCCGGCGAGGATGGCGATGGGTGTACGCATGAGACCTTCCAATAGGGGGTTCACTGCGACAGTGCGGATGTGTCCGCTAAGAGCAATCGGTGCTCCACCCCGCTGGCTCATGCAAGTGCAGGAATGTCAACCATTTGGAAATAGTCCCGCACCGGGACGGACGTCACCTTCCACGGATGAGGACGATTCGCGTCTCCCCGGCGGCACATTTCCTGGCTCCGGCAGCCCCGTCGACCAGGTTTGTGATCATGGCGAGCTTCCGCCCGCTCACGTCGATCCATCTGCCCCTGCTGCTGCGCGACCCCGACGTCACCCCGATCCGGACCGACCCGGATCGGCCGCTACGGGATGGCCGTCCGGACCGGGTTGTATTTGACCCCGAGCATGAGGCGGTACGACGTCAGCGCGAAGCTCGGCACGGCCGACGCTCCGGTGAAGTCGCGCGACGTCAGGTGGCTCCGTAGCAGCGACGCACCGCCCGTCAACGAGAAGGTGTACGTCAGGGCGTACTCCATTCCCACACCGGCGATGCCGCCGAATCCGCGACTGTAACGGACGCCGCCACTCCCCACCGGGGTGTAGTAGCTGTTGTCGACGAACGAGCCCAGGCCGGCGTCGAAGGCGGAGACATAGCCGACGCGAAGGTCGACGAAGGGATACAGGCGGTGCTCCGAGCGCTCGGGTCCGAGCCGTGTGCCGATTTCCGCCGTCTGCACCGTCACCGGTCCGCCGAAGAGCGACGACGTTAGATCCATCGTTGCCGCGATATGCGGCGTGAGGCGGTACGAGGCGCGCGTTCCGGCACCGAACGACGTCCAGGTCGATGCGCGTCCGCCGCCCACGCCCCCCGAGGCGTCGATGCGGCTCACCATCGGATAGCTCTCGACCGACAGGTTCAACCGCCGGTAGGCAATCGCGCGGGCGATCGCGGCCGGCTGTGGCGAGAGGGGCACCGGCTCTCCGGGATGCCGTCCCCCGATGCGCGGCCGCGGCAGCCGCTGGGCGCCCGCAACCGCCGGCAGGAGCAGCACACCGATGGCGACGACGGTACGAACACGCATGATGACCTCCGGCCAAACGCTCACGTACTCGAGTGCGCGACCACCAGGATAGTCTTGTGTCGACCGCCGGGCACCGCAAGCTGCAGGCTGCGGCCGCTTGTCATCGGGACCTGGCCGCGGAGCGCCTGTCGTCAGCCGTGTCCGCTACTCCGCCGGCCAGCACCGTACGCATCTCCGCCAGCTCCGCCTCGATCTCCTCCCGCACCACCTCCAGCCGGCCGACCTCGTCCACCTCGGCGGGTGGCGGCGCTGTACCGAGCGCGACGAGCTGTGTCCACAACCCGTGGAGGAGGCGCAGCACGCGCCCTCGGTGCGCCGAGAGCATCTCGCACCGCACGCGCATCCGCTGCACGATCTCCTGCTGCGCACGCAGGAGGTCGACGAGCGCTCGCGTCTCGTCCGAGCCATGCCGCGCCCCCTCGAGGGCGGCAAGCTGCGCGGCGATCCGGTCGCTCTCGGCGATGCTGCTGCCCATCGAGAGCGCGCCCATCTCCTCGTCGCACCGCGCCAGCTCCGCGACCAGCTGTCGGGCTGATTCCGCCGCGCGCTGCGCTGGACCACGCGTCGCCTCGTCGAGATGCATGACGGCATCGGCGATCGCGCGACTGTAGTCGTCCGGCCTGTCGCGCTCCGGAGGACGCACCCCGCCGTGCGCCGGCGCGACGAGACGCCGCAGCGCCGGAGTGTTCCAGCCCGCGGATGGCGCCGTGGCTCCGAACATCAGCCGCGTCGTGTCGGTCCATGCCAGCCCGCGATGTCGTGCCCAGAGCGTCACCATTCCCACCACGGCGACCACCCCGGCGACGAGCGCCGCTTCCGTGGCGCCGAACCACCCGACCCCGGCGCCGGTGACGGCTTCCACCCACTGCCGCGTGAGAATCAATGCCGGCAGTGCGATGATGAACGCGCTCACCGCGCTGCGTACCAGTCGCGCACGCCAGGGGAGGCGCCGCCACAGGTCGCTCGGCCGACGAAGACTGCGTGGCCACCACATGCCCCACCATTCGGGGGGCCAGAAGGCGACACGGGCGAGCTGGGAGAGGGGTGTGCCGCCACCGGCCACGTTCCACAGGTGCATCACGAGACCCACGGGAACGAGCAGCCCGATGAACACCAGCAGCGCACGGTCGGCGGAGGAGCGGAAGGGACTCGCCGCGAGCGTCAGCCAGAGCCCCACCCAGAGCACCGCGTATGGCCCGAACGACGGCAGGTCGCGCGCGGGCGTGGGCACCACGGTTCCCGTCTCGTCGAGGAGCAGCAGCGCATCGTGCAGTGCGTGCGCGCTCGCCCACCGGTGCGAGGGCTCTCGGGCCAGGCAGCGCATCAGCACCGCAGCCAGGTCGGCGGGCACGTCGGGCGCGACCTGGCGGACATCGGGTGGGTCGCCACTCATGCGGCGGACCATCGTCGCACGGTCCGACACCCCGGCAAAGGGCTCGCGCCCGCTCAGCATCGCGTACGCGACCGCGCCGAGCGAGTACAGGTCGCTGCGCGCATCCACCTCTGCCGCGCCGGCGGCCTGCTCGGGCGACATGAAGCTAGGCGTGCCGACGATCATGCCCGTCGCCGTCAGGCTGTCCTCGCCCCCCTGCACCTTGGCGATCCCGAAGTCCGCGAGCACCGCGCGCCCCGACTCATCGTCGATGAGGATGTTGGCAGGTTTGATGTCGCGGTGGACGACACCACTCCGGTGTGCACAGTCGAGGGCATCGGTCAGCTCGATCAGCATCCGGTACACCTCGCCGCTTGGGAGCCGTCGTTCGATTCGCAGCCGCTCGGCCAGCGTCACGCCGCGGACGTATCCCATCACGAAGTACCAGATCCCACCCACCTCGCCGAAGGTGTGCAGCGGCACGATGCCGGGATGTGAGAGCTGCGCCGCCACGCGCGCCTCGCGGCGAAACCGCTCGCGTCCTGCCTGTGCCTCGGCGAGCTCCGGACGCAGCACCTTGATCGCGACGAATCGCTCGAGGGTGCGCTCGCGTGCGAGGTAGACCGTGCCCATCCCGCCATGCCCCAGCGGACGCACGATCTCGTATTGCTGGCCGAGCGCCGCGTCGAGCGTGGCGCGCAGCGCTGCATCGTGATCCGGCGTGTCAACATGAGGCGACCGGGCGTCGGGAATGACGGCCTGGCGCGCCGCCGCAATGGCCTGTCGCGCACCGGGAAGGCTCTCGCTCCCCTCCGCGGCGCGGAGCAGCGACGACACCTCCTCACGCAACCGGGTGTCGCTTCCGCACGCGTGGGCAACGAACGCCTCTCGCTCGTCCGGTGGCTGCGCGCTCGCTTCGGCGAAGATGGCTTTCACCTTGATCCACCGCTCCGGCGTCACGGCTCTCCGAGCTCGCGCCGCAGCCAGGCCCGGGCCACCGCCCACTCCCGCTTGACGGTGGCGGGGGAGACGCCGAGTGCCTCGGCTGTGTCCTCGATGCCGAGTCCAGCGAAGTAGCGTAGCTCGACGAGGCGTGCCTGGTCCGGATCCAGGGCGGCGAGGCGCTCGAGCGCATCGTGCAGCGCGAGCACGTCGAGGTCCCTGTCCTCCCCTGCCGCGGCGCCGAGGCCGGCAAGGCTCACACGCTGGAACGCGCCGCCGCGCTTGTCGGCGAGCCGCGCCCGTGCGTGATCCACCAACACGCGCCGCATCATCTGCGCGGCCACGCCGTAGAAGTGCGCGCGATTGCGCCACTCGACCCGGCGCTGGTCCACGAGGCGCAGGTAGGCCTCGTGCACGACGGCCGTGGCCTGAAGGGTGTGCGCGTCCCCTTCGCGGCGCATGGCGCGGGCCGCCTGACCGTGCAGCTCGTCGTAGATCGCGGCCAGCAGCCTCTCGCCCGCGCGAGCGTCTCCGCCGCTCCACGCGAGGAGGAGCCCGGTGACATCCGGCGGCGTGGGTGGCGAAGCGGAGTCGTCGGAGGCAAGCGGCATCATGGGCACCGGGGAATGACCGCGACCGGCCGTGCGCCGCCGGCCGACGTTAGGCGCGGTCGACGGGAGCGTCAAGGCACGCCGACGATACCCCGGAGCCATGCATCTCGAGCCGGTTTACTGGTGGTCCGCGCGTTCAGGGTGACGCCGCAGGACCGTGATCGACTGCGGCCGGCGGACGTCGCCACTCATGCCGCGTGCTCGAAGTGGGGTGTGTCCGCGGGATCGCGCTGCCGGTGCTCGCCGAGCGGTTGCGCCCGTCGTCGGTCGGGGCCAATGTAGGGGTGGCAGCTTGCCGCGCGCCGTCGCCCGGGCGTCGGGCGGTCGTCGTCATGCGTGTCTTTCCGGAGTGTCTCATGTCGTATTCATCATCACGCCTTCTCCGCGCCGCGGTCGCGGCGGTTCTGGCGTTGGCCGGCGCCTGCTCCGATTCCACCGGACCGTCCAACGTTCAGCCGGCAGAGCTGAACGACGTGCTCGCCGAGCTGCAGCCGTCGTCGCTGGGATCGGCCGTCGACGCCTTCTCGCCGCTTCCGGTGCCCGGCTTCAGCGCGCTCGTGCCATCGTCCTGCAGCTATGACGGGGCGTCGAAGAGCTTCGTCTGCCCGAACGTCACCATCAGTGGCATCACGGCGTCGCGCAGCTTCAGTCTGTTCGATGCCAACGGGATGCCACAGGCGACGTTCGACCGCACCGCCACCGCGGCCGTGGCGTTGAAGACGACTCTCGCCGGCACCATCACGAGTGGTGGAGCGACGGTGACGATCGATGAGCGGCAGGACGTGACGCTGAGTGGGCTGCTCACCGGCATCCATACGCTGAACGGGACGTCGCTGAGCCACGTGACCGGCAGCATCGGCACCGGTGCCGCATCGATTCCGCTCAGCACGACGGTCTCGACGACGATCACCAATCTGGTGCTTCCCCGTTCGTCCACCGGCAATCAATGGCCGCAGTCGGGCACCATCGCCGCGACCATCACGGATACCGACTCCGAGCCGATGAGCGTCACCATCACCTTCAACGGCAAGAGCAAGGCGACGATGACGGTGACGATGGGCGGGCTCACGACGACCTCCACGATCGACCTGACGAACCCGTTCCCGGTCCGCGGCTGACCGCAGGCCGTTCCTCTTCGGCCCGCCGCTTGCTCCGGGGGTGAGCGTCATCATCCCGGACTGGTCCGATGTGGTTGTTCGTCAAGATCCTCGCCGCTGCCGTCATCTACGGCACGGCGATCGAGCCGCGCATCCTCCTGCGTGAGGATCACATGGCGCCCATCCCCGCGCTCCCTGCGGTGTGGGAAGGCAAGCAGGTCGCGGTGTTCGCCGACCTTCAGATCGGCATGTGGTGGGCGAACACCGACGCCGTGCGGCGCGCTGTCGCGAAGACGGTGCAGCTCAAGCCCGCCTTCGTGCTGATCGCCGGCGACTTCGTGTACAAGGCCGAGCACGAGGTCGATCCGCTCATGCAGGAGGTCCTCGGCCTGCTCCAGCCACTGATCGATGCCAGGATTCCCACCTACGCCGTGCTCGGGAATCACGACTACGAGCTGATGAACGAAGGCTCGCGCAAGGAGACGCAGGTGGCGCGACGCGTGCGCTTCGCTCTCGACAGCGCCGGCATTCACATGATGGACAACAAGGCGGTGGCCGTGTGGGCGCCTGGCGCCGACTCCGCCGCTTCCGGCGCGCTGTACATCGTCGGCGTCGGCGACAAGTGGGCCCGCAACGACTCCGCCGCTGCGGTGCTGGCGCGGATCCCCGCCGGCGCGCCGCGCATCGTGTTCATGCACGACCCCGATTCGTACGCGCAGATTCCGGCCAATCAGGCACCCGTCGCCGTCGCCGCGCACACGCACGGCATGCAGCTCGGCATTCCCTGGGTGTCGGACTGGCTCTGGCGCACGCAGTTCAGCGACGAAGGCTCGGGTGTCGCCGGCTGGGTGGACGACTACGGACAGCCGGGCAATCGTCTCTACATCAATCGCGGCATCGGGTTCAGCATTCTGCCGATCCGTATCAACGCTTTCCCCGAGCTCACGGTCTTCACATTGACGAAGGCGCCGTAGCGGCTGCACGACATGCCGCACGCCGCATCGGCGGACTCGGCGGCGGCCGGCGGTCCCACGCCGCAGCACGGGGTCGGCGCCTCCATGCCGGAGCTCGGCGAGTCCTAGATTCCGCCCCACGAATGATTACCTTCCTGCTCCCGCTACTGGAGCCCAGGGCATGACCATCCGCAGGCAGCGTCGGGAAGACCCGGCGTACCTCACCGCGATGCGCGAAGCGAAGGAGCTGTTCGACGCCGAGATGGCGAAGAACAGCATGAAGGGGCGCGGCCGTCCCAAGACCGTCGTCGCGGCAGCGCCCGCGGCGGCCGAGGTCGAGATCGACCATGAGGTGGTCGACGAGATCGCCGACCTCTCCGCCGACGACACCGACGCGGCCGACGCGGCTGACACTGCCGGGGAAGCGGACATCGAGGACGTGGACATCGAAGAGGTGGCGCTGCCCCGCGCCACGAAGCGTGCGGCAAAGACGGCCGGCGCGTCGCGCGGCAACGGAAAGGCCGCGAAGTCGGCGGCCAAGGGGTCGGCCAAGGTACCCGTGCGTGCGGTGAAGAAGCCGGCGCCAAAAAAGAAGGCCGCCTCCGCAAAGAAGACGGCCCGCAAGCGCTAGTCGATCCGGGCTAGCGCTTCTCTTTCCTGATCGGAATGGAGCGTGACGACGTCGCGCGCGGTGCGGGCTCGTGCGCCGCGCCGACCTCGATCGTGTAGGTCCCCCTCACGTCCGTCGACCGCACCGCGCCGCTGAGCATCTGCTCGCCGGCCTTGGTGCCAGGGGTCCACGTCAACGCGGCGCGGCCGCGCGTGTCACTCACGGCCCGTGCTGGCGTCACGGATCCGGACTTGGTGGTGAAGACCACCGTGACGTCCGGGACGGGATTGCCGTAGACGTCGGTGACCAGCGCATACAGGTGGTGAGTGCGCTCCTTCGTCCGCCCGGACGCCGGCGCATCGTCGAAGGAGAGGTTGGCCGGGGAGGCGGGCGTGGTGAGCGCCCCGACCTTGAGCAGGGTCTTCACGCCATCCACGCGCACCCCGAGGGTATGCTCCCCGGCCGAGCGTCCCATCGTCCATCGGACTCTGGCGATGCCCTGGGCGTCGGTCGTGATCGCGCTGTCCGGCACCGAGCCGCTCGACGGCGCGAGCTGCACCGACGCATTGGCCACACCGCTGCCGTTCGCGTCGACGACGCGGATCACGATGGGCTTCGCGAGCGCCGCGCCGGCCGGGCCGCGCTGTGCATCGCCACTCGTCACGACGACGCCCGTCGGCGCACCGGCGACGGCGACGGCGCTGATCGTCACCGGCGGAATGCTCCGCGCGCCCGAGCCGACGCCCACCTGCGCACGCAGCTTCTGCAGGCCCGTCTTCCTGGCGAGCGTCCAGTGTGCGCGCACCACGCCGAGGGAGTCCGTGCGAGCGGCCAGCGCCTCGACGGCGCCGCCGGCGTCCACCGTCCAGCGCACCGGAATGTCGGAGAGCGCACGCCCCGTCGAGTCGGTGACGCGCACCGCCACCGAGTCGGGCAGGACCTCGCCGGCGGGTCCGGTGAGCTGCTCCACCAGCGCCGTCACCCGCGTGTTCGCGGCGACCGGATCGGACTCCGCCACGATCGCGAGCGCGCTGTCCACGGTCGCCACGCTCGCGAGCAGGGTCTGACGTCCCGGGTAGTCGCCGAGCGTCCAGGTCGCGCGCACGCGGCCATCGGCATCGGTCACCGCGGTGCGCGGATCCACCGAGCCCTGGCCGTCCGCCACCTTGAAGGTCACCGTCTGACCGGCCGCGGGGCTGCCGCGGCGGCTCGTCGCCCGCACCACCACCGGCTGCGCGAGGGTGTTCCCCGCGAGGGCTCGCTGATCGCTGCCAGCGACGAGCGTCAACGTCGACGCCGTTCTGATCACCGAGACGCCGGTACGACCGGCGGTGCCGTCGACCTTGGCGGTCACGTACGTCCGGCCGGCGGTGTTGGCCGTGAGCACGCCGCCCTTGTCCAGCGCGGCGACGGCGCTGTCGTCCACCGCCCACTCCACGCCGCGTCCGTTCACGAGATGACCGCGCGAATCATAGGCGAGAGCGTTCAGCTTCATCTCGCTTCCTTCCGGCACGACCACGAAGCTGTCGGACGGCGCACTGGCCACCGTCACGCTGGCGACACGCTGCCGCACGAGGATCTTCGCGTGCGCGACCAGCTCGCCGACGACGACGCTCACCGTCGTCGTGCCGGGGCCACGCGCGATCACGGAGCCGTCGGTCCGAACTACCGCGACGTTCGAGTCGCCGGTGGTCCACGTCGGGCGCGCGCCGACCAGAATGCTGCCGTTGCGGTCCGCGATCGTCGCGGCGTAGTGGGCGGTATCGCCGATCGCGAACGCGGTGTCCATCGACGGGCGGAGGCCGACCCACGCCGCGCCGAGATTCCCGATGGAGTTGTGTGATTCGGCCTTGCCGATCACCCCGTACGAGTAGAGCGCGGACACGACCGTGACCAGCGCGGCACCGGTCGAGGCGGCGAGGGCGACGATCTTCCCGACCTTGTGGAAGACGGAGGCTTTCTGGATGACGGAAGAGGAGATCTGGCCCATGCTCCTATTGGACGGGGGCCGGACGAGGTCGGTAACAGCGCACGGCGCTATTTTCCCGAGCCTGCCGATCCGCCATGCCGACTAACCCGCTGTTTCGTCGGTCAACTGGACTCTCCCCTGCATTTCAGGCAGACTTGATGATGCCGACCATGCACTCGCTCGCCCTCTTTCTCGCGGCCGGCCTCGCCCTCAACCTCACACCCGGCCCCGACATGCTGTACGTCGCCGCGCGCGGCGCCAGCGAGGGACGCTCGGCCGGCGTCGTTTCCGCGCTCGGGATCGGCACGGGGACGCTGGTGCACGTGGCGCTCGTCGCGGCCGGCCTCGCGGCCCTGCTCGCGGCCGTGCCGGTGGCATATCTCGCGCTCCGGCTCGTCGGCGCGGCGTATCTCATCTCCCTCGGCGTGCGTGCGCTGCGCGGCGGACCGACGGCTTCCACCGGCGCGCTCGCTCCTGCTCCGCTGGGCGTCATCTTCCGCCAAGGGGTGATCACGAACGTTCTCAATCCCAAGGTCGCGCTGTTCTTCCTCGCCTTCCTGCCACAGTTCGTCGACCCGTCGCGCGGCAATGCCGCGCTGCAGGTCGTCGCCCTCGGTCTGTTGTTCGACGTGAGCGGAACGCTGGTCAATCTCGCCGTTGCGCTGGCGAGCAGTCGCGTCGCCGGTGGGCTCCGCCGGAGCGAGGCGCCCGGCGGTGCGGGTCGCATGATCCAGCGCGTGACCGGCGGCCTGTTCATCGCGCTCGGTGCGCGGCTGGCTTATGGGGCGCGACCGTGAGCGACGACGAGTTCACGGTGACGAGCGATCCGGCGGCGGTGGACGTCGACGCCGTGCATGCGTATCTGCGCACCAGCTACTGGGCCGAGGACGTGCCGCGCGACGTCGTGGTGCGCGCGATCGCCAACTCCATCCCGTTCAGCGTGCTGCACGGCCAGCGGCAGGTCGCGTTCGCCCGCGTGATCACCGACCGCGCGACCTTCGCCTACCTGTCCGACGTCTACGTGCTCGAGGCGTATCGTGGGAGGGGATTGGCGCGTCGATTGATGGATGCGGTGATGGGCCATCCGGATCTGCAGGGGCTTCGCCGGTTCAGTCTCACCACGCGCGACGCGGCGGGGCTGTATCGCCGGTACGGCTTCACGCCGCTCGCGACGCCGGCACGCCACATGGAGATCTTTCGTCCAGGGATGTACCGGCAGGATCTCGGCTCCAGGACGGGTACATGAAAGAGGTCGTCGTCGCCGCGATCGCCGCGGCGGTCGTGGTCGCCTGCGCGGACGCACCACGCGGGCCGTCGCTCAAGGAGCGCATGGCCGCGCAGGCGGCAGCCGTGCCTCCGGTGCCGGTGGCCTACCAGCCGGCGGTGGCGATGTGCACCGACACGTCGGAGGCGGCGGCCATGCGCTGTGCCGACGGGGTCGCGATGCGCGCGGGCGACACGATCATTCTTCGCTTGAGCACCGTCGGCGCGGCCAAGCGTGTGGACAACCCGCAGGAGGGCGATGGATATCGGCGCTACTACTACGCCGGCCGCTTCGGCGGCGACAACGGCACGCCGGCCTTCCACATCCTCGACGTCCGGAACTACGAGGGCGGTGCGATCGAGCTGATCAACGCGGCGACGGGCGATTCGCTGCTGCTCCGCGGCGTGCCGATTCTCTCTCCCGACGGCGCGCGCTTCGCCGCGGTCGAGGAGCCGGATGCCTGCGAGCTCGCGTCGCAGCTCGAGGTCTGGCGCGTGACCGGCGACCAGCCGATCCGTGAGCTCAGTCTCCAGCCTTTCGACTGCGACGCGAACACCGGATGGGGACCGTCGGATGTGAAGTGGCGGACGCGCGACACGATCGCGCTTGTGCGCAACCGACTGCCCCGCGACTCGACGCGACGCGCGAATGGCGAGCGCGATGCGTCACCGGCGTTGCTCGTGCGGAGTGCCGGCACATGGGTGCTGGACACCGCATCCAGCGCCGGCCAGCAACGGAAGGTTCGCGCGGACAGTCTCTGATCCCTGGCCACCCCTCGATGCCGATCGAGAACGTTTCCGACACCGCGCGCTGGGTCGCGGTCTATCGCGCCATGGAGACGGCGCGCCCCGACGCGCTGTTCCGCGACCCGTTCGCCGAGCGCCTCGCCGGTGAGCGAGGGCGGGCGATCGTCGGCGAGATGAAGCAGGGCCATCGGATGGCGTGGGCGATGATCGTCCGTACGGCCGTGCTCGACGAGCTGATCCTCGACCGCGTCCGAAACGGTGGGGTGGATACGGTAATCAACCTCGCCGCCGGCCTCGATGCGCGCGCCTGGCGCCTGCCCCTCCCGCCGACCCTGCAGTGGTTCGACGTGGACCTGCCGGCGATGACCGCGTACAAGGCGGAGGCGATGCGGGGCGAGCGGCCGGCGTGCCGCTACGAAGCCATCGCCGCGGATCTCACGAGCGAGACGACGCGGACCGAGCTGCTGCGTCGGCTGAGTGGTGTGGCGCGCACCGCGCTCGTCGTGAGCGAAGGGCTGCTCATCTATCTCGAGCAGACGCAGGTGGAGTCGCTCGCCCGCGCGCTGCATGCGCAGCCGAGCATCCGATGGTGGATCGCCGACGTGGCGAGCCCGCGGCTGCTGGAGTGGATGAACCGGTCCTGGGGGAAGAACGTCGCGGCGGGCAATGCCCCTTTCCGCTTCGCGCCGGCCGACACCGCGGGCTTCTTCGGCGCCCTCGGCTGGCGCGAGCTCGAGTTCCGCTCGGCGATGGAGGACGCGCGTCGCCTGCGCCGCGAGATGCGCGGCATGTGGTTCTGGCGGCTGGTGAGCCGTTTCACGAGAGGCGTGCGCCGTGAGGAGTTCCGGCGCATGTCCGGCATCGTGGTGCTCGAGCGGAGCTAGCACGTGACCCGCGCGCCACGGGTGTGGCGCGCGTACACACGGATGCTCAGCGCTGTGCGCGCGCTTCTGCCTCGGCGGCGATCTCAGCCACCGTCTTCTCGCTGACCTCGTTCGGTGTGGTCGCGCGCACGCGCGCGGCCTCCTGACGGTTGGCTTCGCTGTCGGCGTGCACCTGCTCCTGGATCTGCGCGTTGCGCGGATCGCGCGCCGCGGCCTCCGGCTGCGGATGACGGACCGTCTCGTCTCGCTGATCGCGATTTTCCATGGTGTCGCTCCAGGTGGATGAATGGAGTTGCTCGCAGTGCACGTGTAACGGGCAACAAGCATTCCCTCGCGCGGCGAACGAGGCGTGCCGGTACGCGGTATGCGCGCTTCCGTCGTCCGGATTTCTCTCTCGGAGGAAATGATGGAGACGGCAACACAGCAGGGCGATGGCGTTGGCTCCGCGGGTGGCGAGCGCTACCTGACAGGCACCGACAAGCCCATCCGCGCGCAGGGCGAAGGGGGACGCGTCACGGGCGACGGCGTCGAGCGCGAGGTCGACCTTCCGAGGGCACGGCGGGCGGACAAGCTCGCGCAGGGGTTGGGGTGGTTCAGCATCGGCCTCGGCACGGCGCAGATTCTCGCGCCACGCGCGATGAGCCGACTCGTCGGCGTGAAGAACGCCGACCACAACACGGGACTCATGCGCGCGCTCGGCGTTCGCGAGATCGCCGCCGGCATCGGCCTGCTCGCCGACCCGAAGCCCACCGGGTTCGCCGTCGCGCGCGTGGCAGGCGATGCGATGGATCTCGCCCTGCTCGTACGCACGCTCGCCACGCCCGAGAACGACAAGGGCCGCGCGCTGTTCGCTACGGCGGCGGTGGTCGGCGTGGGGCTGCTCGACGTGCTGGCCAGCGAGGAGCTGTCGACGACGGCGCCGAAGGTCACGCATCCCGACCGTTCGGGTGAGGCGCTCTCGGTGAAGCGGAGCGTGACGGTGAGCCGTCCGGTCGAGGAGGTCTATGCGTTCTGGAAGGACTTCGAGAACCTGCCGCGGTTCATGAAGCACCTCGACCGCGTTGAGAACACCGGCGAGAGCACCTCGCGGTGGTCCGCCGGCGCGGCGCAGGGCGAGAGCGTGCAGTGGGAGGTGCAGCTCGTCGAGAGTCAGCCCAACCGCCTGCTCTCCTGGAAGACGATCGGCATCTCCGACATCACCGCGCACGGTCGAGTGGAGTTCGCGCCGGCACCGGGGGGGCGTGGTACCGAGGTACGCGCGAGCCTGTCGTACCAGGTCCCCGGCGGCGCGGTCGGCAAGCGGATCGCGATGATCTTCCGTGACGTGCCCGGAGTGAAGATCGAGAACGAGCTCAACGTCTTCAAGCAGATCATGGAGACCGGCGAGGAAGTCCGCTCCGACGCCTCCATCCACAAGGGTCCACATCCCGCGCAGCCACCGTCGGATCGCGTGAACTTCCAGGACCAGACCACGGCGTAATTTCGCGGCGGCGCCGATGGCGCGCCGCCTTCGACGGCGACTCAGGGAGGATCGTTCAATGAAGGCAACCTGCTGGATGGGCAAGAAGAAGATGGAGGTGCGGGACGTCCCGGATCCGCAGATCTTCAATCAACGCGACTGCATCGTGAAGATCACGTCGACGGCGATCTGCGGCTCCGACCTGCACCTCTACAACGCGTTCATCCCGTTCATGGAGCCCGGCGACATCATGGGGCACGAGTTCATGGGCGAGGTGGTGGATGTCGGCCGCAACGTGAAGAACCTCAAGGTCGGGGATCGGGTGGTCGTCCCCTTCCCGATCGCCTGCGGCAACTGCAACGCCTGCAAGGCGGAGCTCTACTCCTGCTGCGAGAACTCCAACCCCAACCGCGCGCTCCCCGAGAAGCTGATGGGGCACTCGCCGGCGGGGATCTTCGGGTACTCGCACCTCACCGGCGGGTACGCGGGCGGGCAGGCGGAGTATGCGCGGGTGCCCTTCGCCGACGTGGGGCCGATCAAGATTCCCAACGGGCTTACCGACGACCAGGTGCTGTTCCTGTCCGACATCCTGCCGACGGGGTGGATGGGCGCGGACATGGCGAGCATCAAGCCGGGTGACGTCGTGGCAGTGTGGGGATGCGGTCCGGTGGGGCAGTTCGCCATCGCCAGCGCCTATCTCATGGGCGCGGAGCGGGTGTACGCGATCGACCGGTTCCCGTACCGGCTCCAGATGGCGCGCGAGAAGTGCGGCGCCGTCACGATCAACTACGAGGAGGTGGAGAGCGTCGTCGAGACGCTCACCGAGCTCACCGGCGGTCGCGGCCCCGACGCGTGCATCGACGCGGTTGGGCTCGAGTCGCACAGCCATGGCATCGGGCACGTCATGGATCGCACCAAGCAGGCGCTCAAGATGACGACCGATCGCATCGCCGCGGTGCGTGAGGCGATCATGGCATGCAGGAACGGCGGGACGGTCTCCATCATCGGCGTCTACGGCGGCTTCGTCGACAAGTTCCCCCTCGGCTCCGTGATGAACCGGTCGCTCACCATTCGTGCCGGCCAGTGTCACGTGCAGAAATACATGCCCATGCTGCTGGAGAAGATCGAGAACGGCGAGATTGATCCAAGCTTCGTCATCACGCACCGCCTGCCCCTCGCCGAGGCGGCCAAGGGGTACGAGATCTTCACCAACAAGGTGGACAACTGCGAGAAGGTGGTGCTGAAGGTCTGAGCAGGGTGATTCGCCGGAAGGGCCGGTCCTCGTTGGGGAGGCCGGCCCTTTCGCCACCAGGCCGGTCGGGCGCAGCTTTCACGAATGACCAGCCGCCACCTCCATCTGCTCGCTCTCGCCGCGTTCCTGATCGCACCGACGCTTGGCGCCCAGGACAGCTCGATCGTCATCCGCGCGGGCCGTGTCCTCGATGGCCGCGGCGGCACCCTCGCCACGACGACCATCGTCGTGCGGGGCGGCACCATCGCCACCGTCTCACCTGCATCGTCGTCAGGCCCGGCGACATATGACCTCTCCCGGTACACCGTGCTCCCGGGCCTCATCGACGTGCACGAGCACGTCGGCTGGCACTTCAATGCCGCGGGGCGCTTCCACACGAGCGGCGACGGCGAAACGCTCGTCGACGAGACCCTCGCGGGAGCAGGGAACGCCTACACCGTCCTGATGGCGGGGTGGACGACGATCGCGAGCCCCGGGTCGGCGAGCGACGCGCCACTCCGCGACGCCATCGCCCGGGGCGTGCTGCCCGGCCCGCGCATCCTCACGTCGCTCGAGCCGCTCAGCGACCCGCGCCTCAGTCCGGATTCCATCCGTGCGCTCGTTCGGCTGCGCAAGGCGCAGGGTGCGGACTTCATCAAGATCTTCGCGTCGGCCAGCATCCGCGACGGCGGGAAGCAGACCTGGAGCGACGCGCAGCTGGCCGCCGGTTGCGGTGAGGCCACGCGGCTCGGCCTGCACACGATGGTGCACGCCCACAGCGCAGAGGCGATGCGCGCGGCGACGCTCGCCGGCTGTACGCAGATCGAGCACGGCGTCTTCGCGACGCAGGAGGTGCTCGATCTCATGGCGCAACGCGGCACCTGGTTCGATCCCCAGTGCAGCCTCGTGTTCCGGAACTATCTGGACAACCGGGCGCGCTACGACGGGATCGGCAACTACAATGCGGTCGGCTTCGCGTCCATGGAGAAGGCGCTGCCGATCGCGGCGAACGTCGTCCGTGTCGCGTCGCGGACCACGGGCCTCAAGCTCGCGTATGGCACCGACGCGGTCGCGGGCGCCCATGGTCGGAACGCGGAGGACCTCACCTGCCGCGTGCGATCGGGCGGTCAGCCGCCCATGGACGCGATCATGTCGGCCACCTCGCGAAACGCGGAGGCGATGGGGCTGGGGAACCGTATCGGCACCGTGGCGTCGGGGATGCAGGCCGATCTCATCGCCGTCGACGGCGATCCGAGCGCCGACATCACGGCGCTCGGCCGCGTGGTCTTCGTGATGAAGGGTGGAATCGTGTATCTGAGTCCTCGTGCACCGTAGGCGGGCGACGTGGCTGCCGGCGCGGAGGCCCCCGCACAAGCCCTCCTTATCCAGGCGCCCCTGACGAAACTCACTCGGGCGCCGCATCTTCGCAGGTCCGCGTCGTCGATCACCATCTACCCGGTGGCCCTATGTGGCGTGAATTCAAGGCGTTCCTCATCTCGGCGAATGTGCTCGCTCTGGCGATCGCCGTCGTCATCGGCGCGGCGCTCGCCAAGGTCGTGTCCGCCCTCGTGGCGGACTTCATCATGCCGATCGTCGCGTTCGCCGTGCCGGGCGGTGAGTGGCGCACGGCCACCTGGAATGTCGGCCCGGTGAAGTTTCTCGTCGGCGACTTCGCCGGCGCCGTGATCGACTTCCTGATCATCGGCTTCATCGTCTGGCGCATCAGCAAGGCGTTCATCCGCCCCGCGGCCGCCGCGCCGGTCCGCACCTGCCCCTACTGCCGCATGGCGATCGACGAGGGCGCCACCCGGTGCCCGCACTGCACGAGTGACGTCACCCGCGCCCGCGCCACTCCGTAATCAATTGATATTGATGTGACCCCCGGTCAGGCGTGCGGGCGATGACCGCCCGGCGGCGGGCGTCCGCACGCATCTTGCCCTCGGGTCCGCCATGGCGCGCGCACTCTCTCTTCCCCGCACCGACGGTGACGTCGAGCTCACCCTCGGCGGACGGCGGCTGAAGCTCACCAACCTCGGCAAGGCCTTCTGGACCTCGCGCGACGACACCATCACCAAGCGCGACCTGCTCCAGTACTACGCCGACGTCTCTACCTGGCTCGTGCCGCACCTCCGCGAGCGGGCCATGGTCATGAAGCGCTACCCCAACGGCGCCGAGGGCAAGTGCTTCTTCATGAAGCGCGTGCCGCAGCCGCACCCGGACTGGCTCGACACCTGTTCCATCGAGCACGACTCGGGGAACGTCATCGACTTCCCGGTGGTGAACGACCTCGCCTCGCTGCTCTGGGTCGTCAACCTCGGCTGCATCGACCTCAACCAGTGGTACGCACGCTGTGACGACGTCGATCGCCCCGACTACCTGCACTTCGATCTCGATCCGGTGAAGAAGGGGGGCGTCACCTTCCGGAAGGTGCTCGACGCCGCCCTCGTCGTGCGTGACGCGCTCGCCACGCTCGGCATGAAGCCGCTCGTGAAGACCACCGGCTCCGCGGGCGCACACCTCTACGTCCCCATCGTGCGTGGCCCGACGCAGAAAGAGGTGTGGACCTTCGCCAAGGCGCTCGCGCAGGCGCTCGCCGCGCAGCACCCGAAGCTGCTCACCGCCGAGTATCGCATCGCCGACCGGCCGGCCGGACGCGTGCTCGTGGACTACAACCAGAATGCGTGGGGTCGCACCCTCGCGTCGGTATACTCGCCACGGCCGAGGCCGCGCGCCTCCGTGTCGACGCCGCTGACCTGGGCCGAGGTGGAGAAGGGGGTGAAGATCGAGGACTTCCGGATCGACAACGTCCCGGCCCGCCTGCGAAAGATCGGCGATCTCTGGAAGCCGCTCCTGGCGAAGAGCGGCCGCTTCAAGCTGGAGAAGGTGCTGTGAGCCTCCCCATCCCGCGCACCTACGCGCCCATGGAGGCGAAGCTCGTCGACGAGCTGCCCACCGGCGGCGAGTGGCAGTACGAGCCCAAGTGGGACGGCTTCCGCTGCCTCGCCTTCCGCGACGGCGACAGGATCGACCTGATGTCCAAGGCGGGAAAGCCCCTCGCCCGGTACTTCCCCGAGCTGCTCGAGACCCTCGGCCACGTCAAAGCGAAGCGCTTCGTGCTGGACGGGGAGATCGTCATCCCGCATGACGGCGCCCTGTCGTTCGACGAGCTGCTCCTTCGCATCCATCCGGCGAAGAGCCGGATCGCCAAGCTCTCGGTCGAGAGTCCGGCATCGCTCATCGTGTTCGATCTGCTCGTCGACGCGAAGGGAGAATCTCTGGTTGCACAGCCGTTGACGGAACGCCGGCCGGCGCTCGAGGAGTTCGTGGCGGCGAATGTGCCGAAGGGCGCCGCGATCCGGCTGTCGCCGGCGACGACCCGGATGGTCACCGTGAAGAAGTGGTTCCGCTCCGTCGGCGGTGGGCTCGATGGCGTGATCGCGAAGCGGCTCGACGTCGCCTACCTGGGCGGCACCCGCGACGGGATGCAGAAGATGAAGAACATGCGCACCGCCGAATGCGTCGTCGGCGGCTTCCGCTACGCGTCGAAGGGGCACGTCGTCGGCTCGCTGCTGCTCGGACTGTACGACGACGGCGGGCTGCTGCACCATGTCGGGTTCACGTCGAACATCCCGAACGCCGAGAAGCCGGCGATCACGAAGCGGCTGGAGAAGCTGAAGCAGGCACCCGGCTTCACGGGGCAGGCGCCCGGCGGCCCGAGCCGCTGGAGCACCGAGCGCTCCAGCCAGTGGGAACCGCTCGCCCCCGAGCTCGTGCTCGAGGTGCAGTACGATCACTTCTCCGGTGGCCGATTCCGTCATGGGACGTCGTTTCTGCGCTGGCGACCGGACAAGCCGCCCCGCCGCTGCACCATCGCGCAGGTGGAGCAGGAGGGCCGCTCCGCTCTCACGCTGCTCCCGAAGCGCGCGTAGACTGTCGTTCATGCACGTCCCTGCGCACGCCGAGTCGCCGCTGCAATCGGTCTGGACGACCATCGACGGTCTGCGGATTCATGCGCGCGTCTCCGAGATCCCGGCGGTCGCACCGCCGATCGTGTTCGTGCACGGGCTGGGCGTATCGTCGCGCTACATGGAGCCCACGCTGGCCCGTCTCGCCGCCACCCGCCGCGTCGCGGCGCTCGACCTGGCCGGCTTCGGCCGCAGCGACACGCCTCGGCGCCCGTTCACGCTGACGCAGCACGCGGAGCTGCTCCTGCGGTGGCTCGATGCGCGCTGGCTCGATGCGCGCGGTATCGTCGCGCCGATCCTCGTCGGCAACTCGTATGGCTGCCAGGTGATCGTCGAGTGCGTATCCCGCGCGCCGGCGTGCGCGCAGGGGCTGGTGCTCAATGCGCCGACGATGGATCCGGCGCACCGCAGCGCCATCGTGATGATTGCACGGGTCCTCGCCGACGTCCCGCGAGAGCCCTGGCGACTCGCCGCCGTCGTGGCACGTGACTACTGGCGCGCGGGCCCCCGCTGCCTGCTCGTCACCCTCGCCGACGCGCTGCGCGACCGGATCGAGGAGAAGCTGCCGAGCATCGCGCAGCCCACACTCGTCGTGTGTGGCGCGCGCGACCCCGTCGTCACCGTGCGCTGGGCGAGCGAGTGCGCGCGGCTGATCGGCATCGAGCGCACGGACGCCGCGGGCGGCACCATGCAGTGCGTCGCCACCGCCGCGCACGCCCTGCCCTACGACGATCCCGACACCTTCGCCGCCATCATCGCCAACTTCGCCGAGCATGGCGTCCGCCAGCCGGCGGTGCGCACGTGAGCGGCGTCGCGGCGCCGTCGGAGGCACGCCGCCTCCGCTCCATCGTCGGCGGCTCCATCGGCAACCTGGTGGAGTGGTACGACTGGTACGTCTACTCCGCCTTCGCGCTCTACTTCGCGCCGTCGTTCTTCCCGAATGGCGATCAGACAGCCCAGCTGCTGAACAGCGCGGCGGTGTTCGCGCTCGGCTTCCTCATGCGCCCCGTCGGCGGCTGGGTCATGGGGCGCTACGCCGACCGTCGTGGGCGCCGCGCCGCGCTCAGCCTGTCTGTCCTGTTGATGTGCAGCGGCTCCCTGCTCATCGCCGCGACGCCGAGCCATGCAGCGATCGGCCTCGCCGCGCCGCTGCTGCTCGTGCTCGCGCGGCTGCTGCAGGGGCTCAGCGTCGGCGGGGAGTACGGCGCGAGCGCGACCTACCTGAGCGAGATGGCCGGCCGGCGACATCGTGGGTTCTACTCCAGCTTCCAGTACGTCACGCTCATCGGCGGCCAGCTCATCGCGCTCGCCGTGCTGCTCGTGCTGCAGCGGCAGCTGTCGGCCGCCGCGCTCGAGCAGTGGGGATGGCGGGTGCCATTTGCCATCGGCGGAGCTCTCGCGGTGGGAGCGCTCTGGCTGCGTCGAGGGCTCGACGAGACCACGTCGTTCGAGGCGGTCCGCGCCGAGCGGACGACACGCGGCGGCGCCGTGCGCGAGCTGCTTCGCTATCCGCGCGAGATCGCCACCGTCGTCGGGTTGACGGCGGGCGGCACGGTGGCGTTCTACACCTTCACGACGTACGCGCAGAAGTTCCTGGTCAACACCGCCGGCTTCTCCAAGGCCGCCGCGACCGAGGTGTCGGCGCTGGCGCTGCTGGTGTTCATGGTCGTGCAGCCGGTCGTGGGCGGGCTGTCCGACCGGGTCGGCCGCCGCCCCGTGCTGATGACCTTCGGCGTCCTCGGTACCCTGGGTACGGTGCCCCTGCTCGACGCACTCGGCGCCGCACGGACGGAATCCGCGGCCTTCGCGCTGCTCATGGTGGCGCTGCTCGCCGTGAGCGGCTACACCTCCATCAACGCCGTGGTGAAGGCCGAGCTCTTTCCGACGTCCATTCGCGCCCTCGGCGTTGCGCTGCCGTACGCGATCGCCGTCTCGGTGTTCGGCGGCACGGCGGAGTACCTCGCGCTGTGGGCGAAGAGCATCGGGCACGAGCGCTGGTTCTACTGGTACGTCACCGTCTGCGTCGCCGGGTCGCTCGTCGTCTACGCCACGATGCCGGAGACCCGGACGACGTCGCGCATCGTCGAGGATTGAACCGGGTCGGTCGTGAATTGATCGAATCCGATATGTGAAGGCTCTGGGTAGCCCTGGTGAATGCCGTGGTCCGGGCCGATCATTCGCGCCATGGAGCTTCGCTATCACCTGCTCGACGTGTTCACCGACGTCCCCTTCGGCGGCAATCAGCTCGCCGTGTTCGTCGACGCGCCGGCGCTCGAACCGGCCCTCATGCAGCGGATCGCGCGCGAGCTGAATCTCTCGGAGACGGTGTTCGTCGTCCCGCCGAGGGATCGCAGTGCGGCGCGTGCCCTGCGGATCTTCACGCCGGGGATGGAGCTTCCCTTCGCCGGCCATCCTACCATCGGCACGGCGCTCCTGCTCGCCTCCCTCGGTGTCGTGCCGGCGGACGATGCCGAACGAGGCTTCCTCCTCGAGGAACAGGTCGGGCTCGTGGCCGTGACCGTCCGCACACGAAGCGGCGGGACGCAGATCGCCGAGCTCGTGCCGGCACGCCTGCCGGAGACGCAAGGCTCGGTTCCAGCGCGACGAGAGCTCGCAGCGCTGCTCGGCATCGACGCGGACGACATCGTGGACGACCCGGATGGCGATGCACCGCAGGCGGTGTCGGCTGGCGTCCCGTTCCTGTTCGTGCCGGTGCGCGACCGTGCTGTGCTCGCACGCGTCGCGCTCGACCTGGGACGGTGGCGCGAGCTGCTCGCCTCGACCTGGGCGCCGCACGTGTACCTGTTCTCTCGCGATGCGGAGCAGGGCGCCGACATCCGCGCCCGGATGTTCGCGCCGGCGATGGGGATCACCGAGGATCCGGCGACCGGGGGCGCCGCCGCGGCGTTGGCCGGCTACCTCGCGTGGCGGGTCGCAGAACGCGAGGCCGAGCTGCGGTGGGTGGTCGAGCAGGGGATCGAGATGGCGCGTCCCAGCCGACTCGAGGTCATGGCGACGAAGGAGGGCGGCGTGGTGCGTTCGGTGCGGGTCGGCGGGACGGCGGTTCGGGTAGGCGAGGGGGTGCTGCGCATCTGAGGGCGGGGAGGGCGCATCGTCACGGGCCGTGCGGGGTATGCCTTGCGGCAGATCACCCGTGCCGACCGAGGAGCCTATGCGCCGACACTTTCTGATTCCCGCCGCGTGCGTCGCGATGGGCGCCTGCACCCACGCGGCGCCGCCCGCCGATGCGCCGTCTCCCACACCGCAACCGCAGCCGGCGCCGGCGACCGCTTCGGCACCAGCACCAGCACCGGCACCGGCACCGGCACCAGCACCGGCACCAGCGCCGGCACCGGCACCAGCGCCGGCACCGGCACCAGCGCCGGTGATCCAGCCTGCTGGCACCGTTCGGGAGTATCGCGGTGCGTACACCCGCGGCTTCGAGGCGAGCTGGTTCGTGCCCTGTGACGCCCCGAGGGACGACGCCCTCTGGTGGGTCACCCTCACCGAGGACGCGCGGCTTCAGCGCGACAGCCTGCTCAAGGCCCTGACCCAGCGGGCCACCGGAGCGGTCGCCGTCCGGTGGCGCGGCACGATCAGCGAACGGATGCCCGCCGGTCAGATGGGTCGCGGCACGCGCTACATGCTCGTGCACCAGGTGCTCGAGGTGCGGCCGCTGCCCGCGGAAGGCGCGTGTGGCGTGGTGTCCCGCACCTCGTAGCGCCGTCGTCTAGCTGCGACTGAAGCGCGCGATCACCGTGCCCAGCACGGTGGATGGATCGCGGCGCACCGTGACCGACGGATAAGCGTCGTTGAACGAGGCCAGCTCGACCTGTCTCGCGTTCAACGACGCCACGCGCTTCACGACGAACCCCGTTTCCGGTCGCCGCGCCACGACGAGATCGTCCACCATCGGGACCGCATCGAGCTGGACCAGGATGACGTCGCGCGGCGCGAGCACCGGTTGCATGCTGTCGCCATCCACACGCATGGCGACGTAGCGGGCCGACGGGAGATCGGCCGGCAGCTCGACCCAGGTGTCGCAGGGCTCGTCCCAGAGCTCTCGCCCCGATCCGGCGGCGGCGGAGAGCTCGAGCATCACGGCGCATCCGGCGTCCAGCGCCAGCCCCAGCGACTGCGCGACCGTGGCCGCCACCGGCGCAACCCGACTGCGTAGCAGCTGTCGCGGGAGCCGTCGCTCTGCGCGCCGCTCGGCGAGCCGCGCCGACTCGCGTCGCGCGAATGCGTCGGCGTCGCGCTCGTCGCGTTCGCGCTCGGCGGTGGATGCGCCAGCTCGCAGGTCCTGCGCGATCCAGGCGAGCGTCGCCTCGCTCTGGTGCACGGCGTCGGTGTCCCTCCGCTCCAGCTCAGCGCCCACCAGGCGCATCAGCTCGTCGACGGCGTCGTCGTCAAACTGTGTCATCCCTTCCTCCGGCGCGCTCAGCGCGCGGTTCGAGACAGTGCCCTGCCCGGCGGAGAAAGCGCTCCACCTCGCGTTGTTCCTCCGCATCCAGCGACGTCACGTGCTGCAGCACCAGCTTCCGGAATCGCTCGCGCAGGCGGTGTACGCGCACGCGGGCCGCTGCGTACGAGATGCCGAGCTGCGCGGCGAGCTCCCGCATCGGTACGTGATGACTCACCCCCGCCATCAGCGACTGGTCGTCCTCGCGCAGCGCCTGCGCCGACCACTTCGCGAGCTTCGTTACCGCGGTGTCGAGCGGCGTTGTCTCCTCCGCGCTCGCCGACGACGACCTGCGCAGGTCGTACTCCGAGTGACACTCGGCCACGACCCGCTGCTCGGTGCCTGGAACCGTCGTGGCAGCGCGCTCGGCGAGCAGGCGCGTCCGGGTGCGGGCGCGGTGATGGTTGCGAGCGCGATTGCGCACTGCGGCGACGAGATAGCGCCCGACGTCCCGAGGTGGTACCGCCGCGTCCTGCACGTGCAGCACGAAATCGCCGAGCAGCGTGGTGACCAGGTCGGCGCGTTCGTGGGGCTCGACGCCGAGGCGCCGCGCCTGATCGCGCAGTAGTGGCGCGTAGAAGAGAAAGAGTGCGCGCAGCGCGGACGGCTCGCCCGCCTTCAGCGCGGCGACGAAGGTCGCCGGCGTGGCGTACGGGGGTGGAACGAGCGGCGTCCGTCCCACACCGTCATCCCGTGTCTGATCGCTCGTCGCCACGCTGCCCACCCCCCGCGCTCTGTCGATGGATGCTTCCCTCCGACAGATGCACACCGACCCGTTACACGCGGCTGCGCAGCCAGGCGCGCAGCCGGGTCTCCAGGCGGCGGATGCGCCTGGGGGACAAGGGGACTGCTCCGATGGCCCGCCCGCGCAGGAGCTCGGCGCGGCGCCGCGAGAATCCGCGTCGTTCAGCGAGGGCGATGAGCTCGAGCAGATCGTGGGTGGCGTTCGCGAGCGCCTGGAGGGGAGGATTGTCGGCGAGCGTGCCGGGAGTGATGGTCAGCCGACGACGGGCCCGGTCGGCCTTGATCATCTCCTCGCGACTCGGGCGCCGGAGGGAAGCGGTGAAGCCGAGGTTCGCCAGGGCGCGGCCGATGGCCGAGGTCTCGGCGTTCTCGAGGCAGGCGACCGCGTTGATATCCCCATCGTCGTCCCGCTCGGCGGCCCACCCGGTGGCGGCGGGGTGAGGGTCGTCGTCGTCGCGGAAGGCGAGCGCGCGAAAGACGGTCTCACCGTCGTGTCGGGAGACGAGCTCGGTGACGAGGCGGCCCTTGGGGTAGCGCTCGTAGAAGAGCTGGATCCGGTCGGCGACGGGGGCGTAGAGGGCCGGATCGAACTGGGCGTCGGTCTTGGGCATGCGGTCGCTCCTGGAGTGACCAGTCTATACCCGAATAAAGACCGAAGCAAGGGCTAGAAATGTGGTGCCGACCGGCGTTCGACGCGGTGCTATCTCGCGAGGAGCGCCGGCAGCCGCTCGCGCAGCGCTTTCGTGGCGCGCGCGACGTGCACTTCGACCGTCCGCGGCGAGATGCCGAGCATCTCGGCGATCGCCGCGGTGGAGAGCTGGTGACGCAGGCGAAGCGTCGCTACCTCCCGCTGCCGTGGCGGCATCGACGCGAGCACCTGCTCGATCGCACGGATGATGTCGTCGGCCTCGAGCTTCCGCTCCCCCTCGGGCGGGAGCGCGGGCTCCTCTGCCGCGACGCCGCCGGGAAACGCGCGCACACGGGCGCGCGCCTCGGTGTCCTCATGTCGGATGTAGTTGAGCGCCCACGAGCGCGTCGCGACATACAGGTAGGCGCGCACGCCTGGACCTGTCTCGACCGTTTCCCACCCGCGCCACAGACGAAAGAACACATCCTGGACGAGATCCTCCGCCGCCTCCCGCGAGCGCACGAACCTACGCGCATATCGGCGCAGCGGCTCCGCGTGCGTCTCGAACAGCTGCCCGAATGCCGAGGAGTCCGCGCCATGGTCTGACATGAGGCGCGCATAATATGTAGACTATAATCCGAGTACAATTCAGCATGTCACTCGGTCGTCACACCATGCAGTGTTCAGCGTCGAGACCGGCGTTTCAGTCGATGGTCGTCTTCGACTCGCGCCAGTACGTCCGACGCTCGCGTCCCCATCGCTCGACACAGCCGGATCAGCATGTCGACCGTGGGCGACTGGAGATTGCGCTCGAGAATGCTCACATAGGTCCGGTCGATCCCGGCCTTGTCAGCAAGTCGCTCCTGAGTCAATCCGGAGTCGAGGCGTCGTTGCCGTAGCTCATCTCCAAGCATCGCCGCAGCCTACGGAGCAGACGGCGGTCTGTCCTCGGATTATGATCTACAGTCGTGCCGGGTAGCCGACCTCGCCCGCCTCCGCCCTGACGAGGCACGATGACCCTTCCCGTCAATAGAGCCAGTCGGGGGGCAGCAGCGACATCGCGAGCGGACGTCCGATCAATTCGCGGATGCGGATGATCTGGCCGACGTGGCGCTCCGTGTGATCGGCATAGAGCTCCAGCAGATTTCGCAGAGTGAGTGGTCCGTACTTGGGATGATTGGCCGCCCGGCTCCCATCGCGTCGGCGTGGCGGCACGCAGCATCGGTGTGACGCTCCGCCGAAGCTCGGTGAGCAGGGCGAGCGCCGCCTCATGCGTACCGGCAAGCTGCGATTGATAGGCGATCTCCCGCGCCCACGCGTCCTGATCGTACCCGGGCAGATCGCACTCCGGTTGCGAGAATGTCTTCGCGACAAGCATGGCGAGTCGTCGGAACCATGCGGCGCATGCATCTGCAGCAGCATCATCGTGGATGGCGATGTGGATGACGCGCGCGTTCGTGTCGTGCATTGCGTATGGTGTCGTCGGGTGTGAATCAGCCTGTTGCGCGACGGACCGGATCACCGTAATTTCGCGCTCCCTCCGAGTTGGCGACTTCCTGGCCAGGCTGTGTGCAGGCGCATCCGCTGATCGATCACACGCCACTTCAGCCAACGAGGCGCTCATGCTCATGTCGGCATCGATCGTGGTTCGCGAGGATCGCGATCCGTATCGCGTTTCGCGCTGGTACGAGGATGAGGGCAGTGAGCGCACCTCGACCGGCGCGATCAACCTGACGCCCGATGCGGCCTGGCGAGCGACGCTGTCGGTGCCCCTTCCCGGTGCGGACGCCGTGTTTCTGCGGATCGAGCGGACGGGCCCCTTGCCCGACGGCTACGTCGGTGCGGAGGAGAGCGCGGGTCTCTCGGTGCCGGTCGAGGAGCTCGACACGGTGATGGCGCTCCTCGCCGGCGTGATCGCACAGGCGCGCAGGCACGGGGTCGTCGGCTGATCGGTCGGCGCCGGCGGAACGAGCGCCGGCGACGTTCAGTCGGCCATCGCGAGCCCGTACCGTTCCGGCGCGCTGCCGACGCGGGCCGAGGCGATGAGCTTCGGCACGTACTCCTGCGTCTCCTTGGGGAGCCTGGGCAGGATCCGGAAGAAGTCGGCATCGGTGCCGGTCGTGCGGCGGGTGACGGTCCGCAGCGCCTTCGACACGGTGCCCTGCCCGGAGTTGTAGGCGGCGGCGGCGAGATACCAGGAACCGAAGCGGTCGTGCAGCTGGTCGAGGTAGGCGAGCGCGGCGTCGGTCGCCTTGGCGGGATCCTTCCGCTCGTCGACCTTCCGTCCCACCGACAGCCCGAACTGGCGCGCGGTAGCGCTCATGAACTGCCACAGGCCGACCGCTTTGACCGGGGACTTGGCGGTTGGGTTGAAGTTCGACTCGATCAGCGCCAGGTAGATCAGCTCACGCGGCATTCCCCGCGCGTCGAGCTTCGCGGTGATCATCCCCTCATACTTCTCCATCCGCTGCAGCGACTGCTGGAAGTCGCCCCGAAGCGAGGTCGTCAGCCGCGTGATCCAGCGGTCGATGTGTGGGCTCTCGACACCTGAGTCGAGGGTGGCATAGGAGCTCGTCGCCGTTCGGCTGCCCGTGATGGCCGCAAGATTGGTCGTCAGGGCGCCAATGGTCGAGCCCGCATCGCTTACCTGTTCTACGCCGGCTGCGGTGCCAAGGAACTGCGCCCGCTCGAGTCCGGCAATGACCGTGGCGAGACCCATGGCGGCGCCGAGCAGGGGAAAAGCCACGCGCCGACGGGCGCGAGACAGTCGATTCAGCAAGTCCTTCACGGCGCACTCCTCCAATCGCATTGATGCAATTGAAGTTACGCCGAAAAATGGACGTTTCCAGACTTGCGCTTCGAGGCGAGGCCTGCCCGAGCTCGGTTCGTTCTTGACCGATCGGACAACTGCTGGGCGCGCGATCAGTGGTCGTGATTCAGCCCTGGCAGACCGTCACTCTCAGTGTTCCAGGGAGACCGGCGCCTCCGCCCGAGCAGCGAGCAGCTTCGTCGTGAAGCGCTGCCCCTCGGAGATCCGCTCGATCTCGATCGCCATCGCGTCCACCGCCTGCTCGATGCGCGCCAGCCGCTCCGCCGACGCCAGGTCCACCTCTCCGCGCCGGCCCCCTCCCTCGAGTCGCCGAGCGAAGGCGCGCATCAATGGATGGAAGATCGCGACGGCTGCCAACACGACGATCACGAAGCCGGCGAACATCATCTTCTCCTGACGAGGCGACGGGCCATGAGGCCCCGGGATCTGGATCATCGGCATCGCCTCCCGGCGCATCCGCTCCATGTCACGCGCCATCTGTGCCTGGTCGCGGAGCATCTGGGCCTGCGCCCGTACCTGCTCCCGCGCGGCCATGGCCGCCTCACGGGCGGCATCGGCCGCCTGGGTACGTGCGGCGGCGGCCTGCTCGCGCGCGGCGGCCTGCCCTTCGACGGTCTGGAGAGTCACGGCAAATCCTGTGATGCGGGTGACGATGCTAGATCTTTAGACGGGAGAATGGAGCCCACGGTTTCCTTCGCGCACCATACGCTGCGCCGCGCGCGACCAAATGGCAATTCCGGGGTAGTGTCGGCCCGGGCCTGGTACCGCTTGTCTCCCCGCGCCCTGTCGTTGCATTCTTCCGGTCCGACTCTTCCGTCTCCTCCACCGATCGTCATGCGGCTGGCTCTCCTCCTCGGCGCTCTCTCGCTCACCATGGTTTCGGCGGCGCATGCCGCGGGCACCGCGTCGCCCGACATCGTGGGACCGGGTCGCGGCCCCGGTGGCCCCGTGCCGCTCGCGGACAGCATCGTCATCGAGAAGAAGGCCCGCCGGCTCACGCTCTACCATCAGGGACGTCCGCTGCGCTCCTACCTGGTGGCGCTCGGCGCCAATCCGGTGGGCGACAAGCGATTCGCCGGCGACCGCCGCACTCCGGAAGGGGTGTTCTTCATCGACTACAAGCACGAGAAGAGCGACTTCCACCTCGCGATGCATATCTCGTATCCGGACTCGTCGCACCGCGCGCGGGCGGAAGCAGCCGGGATGTCGCCGGGCGGCGACATCATGATCCACGGGCTCAAGAACGGCCAGGGCGCCAGTGGCGCCTTTCATCGGACGGTGGACTGGACCGACGGCTGCATCGCCCTCACCGACGAGGAGATCGAGGGGATGTGGAGTGTGGTCATGGTCGGCACGCCGGTGGAGATCAAGCCCTGAGTCGATCACACCAGGCGCAATTGATGCGACCTGAATGAGGACGGGGCCCCGAGTCATCGGGGCCCCGTCGTGCTTCCGGGCGTTGGTAACCGTGCGCGTCTTAGAAGAGGCGCAGGCGCACACCGAGCTCCACCACCGGCATGTTCTTGACGTAGCTCTCGTTCGACACCGTCTGCTCCTGCTTCTGACGCTCGGCATCGAGCTGGGCCTGGAAGGACGCATGCGCCGGGTTCGACGCCTGGCCGTAAGGGCCCGTCGCGCTCAGGGCGAGCTTGACCTGGTCCTGACGGAGGACGCCGATGCGCGAGGTCAGCGAGGCCGGCCAGCTGTTCCCGAAGGTGTGGTCCCAGCCCAGCCCGTAGAACATGGAGTGCTCGGGGAGCTGGAGCGCGCCGATGACGTTGCCCACCGAGTCCGCCGGATAGGACTGGCCGTTGAAGGTGTAGCTCCCGTTGGTCGGCGTCCCGGTCAGGGCGATCGTGCTCTTGTTGATCACCGTGCCGGCGCTGACGTAGATGCCGCCGCCGAAGGGGTGGACGTCGAGCGTGAACGCCCGGTTGTCGGCCTTGGCGAACAGCTCGTAGGGCTGGCTGGAGAGCGACCGGTTGGCGCCGACGCTCCCCGCATGCTGTGAGCCGCGCACCACGACGAACTTGCCGAGCCCGACCGCAATGTCACCGCCGAGCCCCAGCGTGGAGCCGACCAGGCCGACGGCGATGCGGGGCTTAGGGATCGTGCCGAGCTGCGCGTTGGCGGCGGGGGTGACCGAGACGAGCAGGGCCAGCGCGGTCACCCGCGCGAGAGTTCTGGAGGTCATGAATTGAGGGAGGGAGGGAAGCAGAAAGGAGCTCCTCCATGGACAGGGTTGGGCGGCCGGAGGTAACGACCTCAACCGGCGTCGCGGGCGAACAAGGGGCGCATTCGCCCGTAGTTTTTTTTGTTATAGAACGATATAATTCGCGTCGATCTCGCGGGCGATGCGGGTAGTAAACTACCCGATAGCTCAATCTAGCTTTTTTGTTCTATTGTTATAGAATAGTGGCGTGACGACGAGACTGAACCCCTCCAGCCCGATCCCGCTCTACCACCAGCTCGCCGAGGCGATCCGCGCCGACATCGCCGCCGGAGCTCTCGCTCCCGGCGACCGTCTTCCGCCGTTGCGTGCTGCTGCCGATGTCTGGGGCGTCAACCTGCACACCGTGCGTCACGCCTATCGCGCCCTCGCCGAGTCGGGGCTGGTGCGCACCGCTGGACGTGGAAGCATCGTCCTCCGGGCAGACAGCCCGACGTCGCCGCCAGTCCCGGACGAGGACGTGATCACCCGCTTCCTGCGCGAGGCGCGGGAGCAGCACGGGCTCTCGCTCCACGACATTCGTCGTCAGCTCGAGCGGCAGATCCGGGGCGCCGGGCCCGAGGTCCCCGACGTGCTCGAGCCGCGCCCCATTCCCGAGCCGCGGATCGGGTCGACGGTCGTCCACGTGATCGAGTGCAGCACCTGGCAGGCGCTCGATCTCGCGCAGCAGGTCCAGGAGCGGTGGCAGGTGACGGCCAAGCCGTGGAGCCTCGAGCGGGCCGGTGAGCCCCCGGCCGGCCCGCTGGTCGCCACCTACTTCCACTACAACGACATTCGTGCCCGCTGGCCGAAGCGCCTCGCCCAGGTGCAATTCGCCAGCATCCGCCCCGATCCGGCGCTGGCGGGTCGCGTCCGTGGCATCGTGCCCACGGAGGCTCGCACGACGGTCATCCTCTGCGAGCGGGAAGCCGAGAAGGCGCGCAACATCGCGGCCGACCTGGCGGCGGTGCTGCCGTCACCCACCTTCGAGATCCGGACGCTGGTGTCCAACAATCCCACCACGGCGCTCCACGTGGCGGGCAAGACCCAACCCGTCCTGTTCGCCCCTCGAATCTGGGGCGCACTCGGTCCCGTCGAGCGGGCGGATCCCCGCGCGGTCGAGGTGCGCTATCTCTTCGACTCGATCGAGCTCGCCGCGCTCGGAGAACGGTTCCAGTGGTCGGAGCGGTAGCTCTCGTCCCCTAGCGGCTGTGCTTGTACAACAGATCCACGAGCTCGTCGTACATCGGCTCCGCGTCCGCCGGGCCGGCCTTGATGGCCGCCGTCGCGCAATGCTTCAGATGGTTCCGCATCAGCTCCCGCCCCACCGCGCGCAGCGCCTCGTGCACCGAGGAGATCTGCGTCATGACGTCGGCGCAGTAGCGGTCCTCCTCCACCATCTTCTGGAGCCCACGCACCTGCCCCTCGATCCGGCGCAGGCGCTTGAGGTTGCGGTCCTTCGCGTCCGGATCGACGGCGACCGCCTTCCGGCCGTCCACCTCCTCGCTGGGCAAGGCGCAGCCGCATTCGACGGTCGAGGGCGGGCCCTTCGGGCCGGGGGACGTCGTCTTCGCGCTCGGTGTCATCGCCACTCCTCGGGTTGAATCGGGTCAGGTGAACCGCGCACGCCGCAGCCGCAGGCTGTTCGCCACGACGCTCACCGAGCTGAAGGCCATGGCGGCGCTCGCCAGAATGGGGCTCAGCAGAACTCCGAAAGCAGGGTAGAGCGCGCCGGCCGCCACCGGGATGCCGACGACGTTATAGACGAACGCCCAGAACAGATTCTGCTTCATCGTGCGCATGGTGCGCCGCGAGAGCTCGATCGTGTGCAGCACCCCGACGAGATCCGCGCGCATCAGGGCCACGTCGCTGGCCTCGGCCGCGATGTCGGTGCCGGGCATCGAGATGCCGAGGTCCGCCCGCTGAAGCGCCGGTGCGTCGTTGGTGCCGTCGCCGACCATCGCCACCACCCGACCCTCGGACTGGAGCCGCGCCACCTCGGCCACCTTTCCTTCGGGGAAGACCCCCGCCACCACCCGTTCGATCCCCGCCGCGCGCGCCACCGCCTGCGCCGTGCGCTCGTTGTCGCCGGTGAGCATGACCACCTCGAGCCCGAGCCGGCGCAGCCGCTCGATGGCGGCCGGGGAGCTGGCGCGGAGCGGATCGGCGACGGCCAGGAGTCCAACCAGACGGCCGTCGACCGCCACGTACATCGGCGTCTTCGCATCGCTCGCCAGGCGCTCGGCGTCGGCGCGAAGCGCAGCGGCGTCGACGTCATGCTCGCGCAGGAGCGCTTCGTTACCCACGAGCACGACCCGTCCGTTCACCGTCCCCACCGCCCCCCGTCCCGTGATCGCCTCGAAGTGCTCGACGGGGAGCGTCGTGACGCCGCGACCCAGCGCGTACTGCACGATGGCGCCAGCGAGCGGGTGCTCGCTCGAGCGCTCGACCGACGCAACCAACATCAATATTTGCTGTTCCGTGTGCGGCCCACCAGGAACGAGGCGCAGATCCGTGACCGTCGGCCTGCCTTCCGTGACCGTGCCCGTCTTGTCGAGCACCACGGTGGTCACGTCCCCGGCGCGCTGGAGCGCCTCGCCTCCCTTGATCAGGACGCCGAGCTGCGCGCCCTTGCCGGTGGCGACCATGACCGCGGTGGGCACCGCCAACCCCATGGCGCAGGGACAGGCGATGATCAGCACCGCCACGGCGGCGGCGAAGGCGCGCACCGCGGCCGCGCCCGCCGGTCCGCCGCTCGTATGCACCGCCACGAACCACGTGACGAAGGTGAGCAGCGAGATGGTGATCACCATCGGCACGAAGATGCCGCTCACCCGGTCGGCCAGTGCCTGGATGGGTGCACGCGACCCCTGCGCGTCGCGCATCAGCTTCAGGATCCGCGCGAGGGTGCTGTCGGCGCCGAGGGTGGTCGCCCGCACCCGGAAGGTGCCGGTGGCGTTGATGGTCCCGCCGATGACGCGGTCGCCGACCGCCTTCGCGACCGGCAGCGACTCTCCGGTGAGCATCGATTCGTCCACCGCGCTCGCCCCGGCGACGATCTCTCCGTCCACGGGGAGCCGTTCCCCTGGCCGCACGACGACGACGTCGTCGTGCCGGACCTGCTCCACAGGGAGGTCCAGCTCGGCACCTGCGCGGACGACGCGCGCCGTCACCGGCTGAAGCTGCGCCAGCGCTCGCAGGGCAGCCGAGGTCTGCCGCTTGGCCCGCGCCTCGAAGGCGTTGCCGGTGAGGATGAGCGCGATGATGATGATCACCGCCTCATAGAACAGGTCGGGCATCACGCCGTGGCTCAGGAAGAAGCCCGGCGCCACGGTAGCGATGACCGAATAGATGAAGGCAGCGCCAGTGCCGACGGCGACGAGCGTATCCATGCTGGCGGCATGATGACGGAATGCCGCCCACGCCCGGGTGTAGAAATGCCGGCCGGCCCAGCTCATCACACCGAGCGTGAGCACGAGCAGCGACCAGGCGAGCGCGGGTGGTGCCGGCTGGCGCGCCACCATCGCCCTGTGCATGAGCGGCATGGAGACGAGCATCGCGATCGCCCCCGCGATGCCGCTCAGGATGGCCTTTCGCCGGAGATCGGTGAGCTCCTCGGCCGTGGCGCGGTCGCGCGCCGCCTGCTCGTCGAAGGCCGTGCGTTGGGTGGCCGGCAGCTCCGCCCCGTACCCGGTGGCCCGGATCGTCTCGACGAGCGTGTCGGGCGTGACGGCGCCCGGATCGTAGGCTACAGTCGCGTTGCCCATCATGAGGTTGACCGACGCGTCCGCCACGCCAGGCGTACGTGACAGCGTTCGCTGCACTCGGCTCTGACAGGCGGCGCAGGTCATTCCCGTCACGGGAATGACGACCTTGCTGGTCTGGTCGGGGGCCGGTGGGGCGCCGGTGCTGGTCGGTGTCATGAGTTGCTCCTTACTCGGCGATCAATCGGCCATGGAGCATGCCCATGCCGCAGGTGAAGTCGTAGGTGCCCGGTGCCGGCGGGGTGATCTCGACGGCCGTCTTCTCGTGGGCGGGCAGGAACTTCCGGACGCCGAATGCCGGAAAGACGACCTCCTCCGAGCAGCTCGACGTTTCCTGCCGGTCGAAGACCAGTCGCACCGGGCGTCCGGCGGCGACCCGAATGGTGGCGGGTGAGTAGGCCCCGTGGATGACGATGTCGACCTGCTGTGCGCCGGTCGCGCCGGCGGCGCCGACGGCCAGGGCCTGCACGGCGTTCCGCTCGGCGAGAAAGAAGTACCAGTTGACCCAGGCCCCGGCAGCGAGGCCGGCGGCGATGACGAACCAGTCGGTGAGGCTCATTGTGATATTTCCTCCGGCATTGAGTCTATATACCCCTCCCCCCTATGTCAATCGATCGCTGCGTTGACGGCGCCGGCGTCGGGCCGTAAGAACATCGGACCTCACTCCGGAGATTCAACGGATGCACCGCCTTGCGCCCCGCCTGTTCGGTCGATCGCTGGTCCTCACCGCTCTCGCCGCACCGGTGCCCGCCCAGACCGCGCCGAGTGCGCCGGCCGCGGCCGCGGCGCCGATGCGCATCGCCATCCGCGCCGGCCGGCTGATCGATGGATTGGGGGGCGCTCCGATGGCCGAGGCGGTGATCCTCGTCGAGAACGATCGAATCACGGCGGTCGGACGCGGGCTCGCGATTCCGAACGGCGCGCGGGTGATCGACCTGAGCCGGTCGACGGTGCTCCCGGGGTTCATCGACGCGCACACGCACGTGACGTCGCAGCCCGAGAACTACATGGAGGATCTCTTCCGGAAGAGTCCCATCGACGTCGCCGTATCGGCGCACGTGTATGCGCGTCGCACGCTCGACGCCGGGTTCACGACGATCCGGGACGTCGGCGCGGGAGAGTTCATCGACGTCGCGCTGCGCAACGCCATCAACGCCGGCACCGTGCCCGGCCCGCGGATGCAGGTGGCGACCCTGACCGTCGGTTCGACGGGCGGGCACGGCGACATCACCGGCTTCTCACCGTATCTCAAGTTCGGTCAGTTCTCCGGCATCGCCGACGGCGAGGCGGAGATCCGGAAGCTCGTTCGCTTCGAGGTGAAGAACGGCGCCGATCTGATCAAGATGCTCGCGAGCGCGGGAGTGCTGTCGGAGGAGGAGTCGGTGGGCGCGCCGCAGTTCACGCAGGAGGAGATGAACGCGGTGGTGGACGAAGCGCGGATGTGGGGGCGCAAGGTGGCGGCCCATGCGCACGGCGCCGAAGCCATCAAGCGTGCGCTGCGCGCCGGCGTGGCCTCCGTCGAGCACGCGAGCCTGATCGACGACGAGGGCATTCGTCTCGCGAAGGAGAAAGGCGCCTACCTCGTGATGGACATCTACAACGACGATTACATCATGGCCGAGTACAAGCGGCTCGGCTATCCGCAGAAGATCCTCGACAAGGAGGCGGCGGTGGGGCGGCTCCAGCGCGAGAGCTTCCGGCGCGCCGTGCAGGCCGGGGTGAAGATGGCGTTCGGCACCGACGCCGGCGTGTACCCGCACGGATGGAACGGCCGGCAGTTCGCCAAGATGGTGGAGTGGGGGATGACGCCGATGCAGGCGATCCAGTCGGCGACGACGAGCGGCGCGGATCTTCTCGGCTGGTCCGACCGGGTCGGCTCCATCCAGGCGGGGCGCTATGCCGATCTGGTGGCCGTGGACGGTGACCCGCTGCGGGACATCACGGAGCTCGAGCGGGTGAAGTTCGTGATGAAGGGCGGCGTGGTGTACAAGGGCGCCGGGAACGCGGCACCCCTTCCCTGACCTCGGCCGACATGACGTGCCGCCACGTCGCCATCACCGTCTCGGCGGTGCTGTGCACGCTCGTCGCGGTGCCGGCACGTGCGCAATGGCAGCCCTGGATGCTCGGTCCGTTCGAGAAGCCGGCGCTGGTGAACCCCGTCATCACACCGGGCGGAGAGCGTGTCTTTCTCTCGCCGATGAACGACAGCGTCGTGCGCTGGGAGGAGTACGCCACCTTCAACCCCGCTGCCGTCGTGCGCGACGGCAAGGTCCATCTGCTCTATCGGGCCGAGGACGCGACGGGACTGGCGGTGATCGGGCATCACACGTCGCGGATCGGGTTGGCCGAGAGCGTCGACGGGCTGCGCTTCACGCGGCGAGCGACTCCCGTGCTGTATCCGGACAAGGATGTGCAGGCTCCGTACGAGTGGACGGGCGGCGTGGAGGATCCGCGCGTCGTCGCGACGGACGACGGCCGCTACGTCCTCACGTACACCCAGTGGAACCGTGACATTCCTCGACTCGCCATCGCGACGTCGCGTGACCTCGTGCACTGGACCAAGCACGGGCCTGCGTTCGCGGCGGCCGATAGTGGGAAGTTTCTCAGGATGGAGTCCAAGTCGGGCGCGATCCTGAGCCGGGTGGATGGAGACCGGATCGTCGCGACGAAGGTGAACGGCAAGTACTGGATGTACTTCAACGTGCCGGACCTCCTCATCGCGACGTCGGACAACCTCGTGGACTGGACGCCCCTCGAGGATGCGAACGGCAGGCTGGTGAAGGTGCTGTCACCGCGGCCGGGCTACTTCGACTCCTGGCTGGTGGAAGCCGGCCCGCCCGCGCTGCTCACGGAGCACGGCATCGTGGTGCTGTACAACGCCGGCAACAGCGGGCGCTATGGTGAACCGGATCTGCCGCAGCGCATGTACACGGGTGGGCAGGCGCTGTTCGACGCGCGCAACCCGATCAAGCTGCTCGCGCGCTCGAGCGAGCCGTTCATCAGGCCGACCGAGCCGTACGAGCGCACGGGGCAGTACGTGGAGGGCACGACCTTCGTGGAAGGGCTCGTGCCCTTCAAGGGGCGGTGGTACCTGTACTACGGGACCGCGGACACGCGCGTCGGCGTGGCGGTGTGGGACCCCGGCGAGTGGCGCCGCGGCTCGAATGGGGTCCTCCCCATCACGACGAAGCGCCCGAGCAAGCCGCCGGAGCCCTGAGGGATCAGAGCTCGTTCTTCTTCATCGCCGAGACTGCATGGGACGCGGCCCGAGCGGTCAGCGCCATGTAGGTGATGCTGGGGTTCTGGCAGGCGGTGCTCGCCATGCACGAGCCGTCGGTGACGAACAGGTTCTTCACGTCCCACGCCTGATTCCACCCATTCAGCACCCCGTCCTTCGGCGTCCGGCTCATCCGCGCGCCGCCCATCTCGTGGATGCAGTGACCCGGCGGATTCATCCCGTCGTTCGGGCGGACATTCTTGAAGCCGGCGGCGTCGAGCATCTCCGCCATCGTGATCGCCATGTCCTTCTCCATGGCGCGCTCGTTGTCCGACCACCGCACCTCGATGCGCGCGGCGGGGATCCCCCACGCGTCCTTCACGTCGGGGTCGAGGGTGACGCGATTCGATTCGCGTGGCAGGGACTCGCCGAACCCGGTGCCCCAGAAGCCCCACTCTCCCAGCTCGTCGATCAGTGACTGCTTGAACGCAGCGCCGTAGCCGGGCATCCACTGGCCGCGCCCCCAGCCCTGTCGGTCGGCCCCGCCCTGGAAGCCGTAGCCACGCAGGAAATCGGGGTGCTGCGTCTTCACGTTCCGGAAGCGCGCGATGTAGACGCCGTTGGGGCGATTGCCGATCGTCCGTTTGTCCAGCAGCCCCGTGTAGGAGCCGCCGGCGCCGGAGCCGAAGTTGTGGTCCATGACGTACTTGCCGAGGGTGCCGCTGGAGTTGGCGAGACCGTCGGGGAAGGTGGCGCTCTTCGAGTTGAGCAGCAGCCGTACCGACTCGATGGTGGAGGCGCAGCAGAAGACGATGCGCGAGGTGAACACCGTCTCGTGGCGGGTGAGGGCGTCGATCACGCGCACGCCGCTGGCTCGCCCCTTCTTCGGGTCGTACAGGATCTCCGCCACGACGCTGTGCGGGCGGAGGGTGAGATTTCCCGTCGCCCGCGCGGCGGGGAGCGTGGCTGCGATGCTGCTGAAGTAGGAGTTGGTGATGCAGCCCTTCTCGCACGGGCCGCAGTAGTGACAGGCGAGGCGGCCGTTGTGATTGTCGGTGAGGATGGCGACGCGGCCGATCGTCATCACCCGCTCGCCGCCGAATGCCTTGAGGATCCTGGGACGTGCCGCCGCCTCCACTGCGGTCATCTGCATCGGCTTGAGGAACTCGCCGTCGGGAAGCTGTGACAGCCCCTCGCGCGCGCCGCTCACGCCGATGAAGCGCTCGACGTGCGCATACCACGGGGCGATGTCGCGATAGCGGATCGGCCAATCGGTGCCGTGCCCGTCCTTGAGGTTGGCCTCGAAGTCCAGGTCGCTCCACCGGTAGACCTGGCGCCCCCACATGATCGAGCGTCCGCCGACCTGTCGTCCGCGGAGCCAGTTGAAGGGCGCATCGGCGGGCGTGGTGTAGGGATTCTCCTTGTCCTTCACGAAGAACTTGTGCCCCACCTCGTCACAGGCGTAGCATCGGCTCTGGATGGGCTGGTCGCGCTCCATCGCCTTGCGGTCGCCGAACCCGCGGAAGTGCATCTGCCAGGGCTGCACGTGCTCCACGTAATCGGTGAGCGGATCGATCGGCCGGCCGGCTTCCAGCACGAGGGTGCGGAGCCCCGCCTGGGTCAGCTCCTTCGCGGCCCACCCGCCGCTCATCCCCGAGCCGACGACGATCGCGTCGTAGTCGTAGCTGTCAGCCATGGAGCATCGCCTCCTCGCTCGGTGGGACGCGCACCTGTGATGGCTTCTTCTTGATCTGCACCGGGGCTGCGCCCTCGAAGCGGCCTGGCATCACCACGGTCTTGAGGACGTCCTTCATCACCGGCTCGCTGGTGAAGTAGCCGTGCACGACGAGCCCCTTCAGGCGCCAGTAGGTACGCGCCGGCTGGGCGCCGCGCGGGCCTGTCTCGAGCGCTCCGATCATCTTGCCGCGCGCATCGGGCGCGAGGCCGGCGAAGGGCGTGTTCGACTCGCTCTGCGCGCGGGCGTCGATCGCGTCGAGGCCCGTGAGAAACGCCGTGCGCTCCTCGTCGGCGGCGTACTCCGACACGATGACGTTCACGAACTGCTGCACGCCGACGTCGGTGGCGCTGGGCGTCTCCGTGCGCGGGATGATCGTGTCGGCGATCGCGCGAACGAGCGCCATCTGGGTGTCGCTCAGCCCGTTCGTGGGCGAGAGGCCGGCGGCGACGCGCGACCATGCGGCCATCGCGCGCTCGGAAGGGAGGAGGCTGAGCGCGGCGGCGGAGGCGAGCGCCCGCAGGAGGTCGCGACGTTCCATGATGGACTTGGGAGAGGAGGCACCTTCATGCTGCCTCCAAAACGCCCCGCCGTCAACATGGAAGCGCTCGTCGCCGCTCCGGGCCCAGGAGATCAGCACCAGCCGCTCGAACGGCACTCACAGCGCGAGCTCCCACGTCTGACCAACGAGATCCGTGCCGAAGCTGTGGTGCGGCTCCTCATGCACGAGCCGGTACCCCTCCGCTTCGTAGATCCGCCGGGCCGAAGTCAGCACGCTGTTCGTCCAGAGCGTCACCGTGTGATATCCCACGTCTCGTGCGAACTCCGTGACTTCGCGGACGAGCCGCCGTCCGAGCCCGAGCCCGCGCGCCGCGGGCTCGACATAAAGGAGGCGGAGCTTCGCGACACCGTCGCGCTCGGGATGCCTCACGACGAACACCGCGCCGACGACCGCGCCATCCCGCTCGGCGACCCAGCAACGCTCGCGCGCGGGGTCGAACCGGTCGAGGAAGTCGGCCATGATGCGGGCGATCAGCGCCTCGTACGCCTCGTCCCAGCCGTACTCCTGATGATAGAGCACCGCCTGACGGTGGATGATCCACCCCATGTCGCCGGCCCGGTGCGGACGGAGCGAATACGACGGTGTCGCTCCGGGTGTCGCCGCGCGCTCGGGCGAGAGCTCGCTCTGGATCGCCTGCATCGCGGCGACGACGCGGGCGCGGGCGGTCGGTGCGATGTCGTCGAGCAGGGCGCGGACGTCCGCGCTGGCGCGGCTATCGAGCTTCGCGAAGGCGCGGCGGCCGCTGGCGCTGAGGGAGAGGAGCGTGCGCCGCCGATCCTCCGTCGACCGTCGCTGGATGAGGAGGCCACGCGCGGCGAGCGAGCGGAGTAGTCGGCTGAGGTAGCCGGCGTCGAGGTGCAGCTCGTCGCGGAGCGCTGTCGCCGTGGTCTCGCCACGCTGCGCGAGCTCGTAGACGATCCGCGCCTCGGCGAGCGAGAAGGGCGTGTGATGCAGCCCGTCGTCGAGTACGCCGATCCGACGGGTGTAGAACCGGTTGAACGCGCGTACCGTGGCGACGTCGGGGGTCGCGGCGGGGGCGGGGGGTGACGGTCGGCGCATCGATCCCTGCGGAATGGGTGGGCCAGGATGCGACCGATGCTTGCTTTTGTCAACTATTCGTTCGCCAAACCTGACGGGCCCTCGGCCCAAATCGCGCCCTCGGTGCAGCCGGACGTCGGTCAGGTGGACGCGCTGAGGCCGTACACCCCGTTCCATCCGATCTTGGCCAGGCGCTCGTAGCCGTGGCGCTCGAACACCTGCAGGTCCTGCGGCGAGCAGCGGATGGTCTCGAAGATGATGAAGTGAGGCCGGATCCCGCATTCGAGAATGCGAGTTGCGACCATCAGGTCGGGCCCTTCGATGTCTACCGACAGCACGATGGGCCTCGCCGCCTCGATGAGCTCCGACACGTCGTTGCGGGCCAGCAGCGACTCGACGCTGATCACCGGGATGGTGCGGCTCGTGGCCGTCGGCGCCGGAACGAGGTGGCCTTCCATCCGGCTGATGTCTCGGGAGATCTCGGTCTCGAAAGCGCTTTCGCCATCGGAAGGCCCCAGCGCCGCTTCGATGAACAGCACTCGTTGACCGTCCATGCGGTAGGGCTCGAGATTGCGCCGGGCCAGCGCCATCATCTCCGGCAGCGGTTCCACCAGAATCGCGTCCCAGCCGAGCTGGACGAAGTTGAGGGACATGCTGCCGATGAAGCCATCATTGGCGCCGAGGTCGATGACCAGCGGTCTTCGTCGATCGGATCCCAGATGCCGGCGAAGGTGCTTCTGATAGAGCCACCGGATGGTGCTGCGGTCGGATACGTCGATGAGGCATTGCGGTACGCCGTTGACGTCGTCCGCCACGAAGAGCCGACCTGCGACTTCGTGATAGATCCCGGTGTTCTCGCGCAGCAGGCCGACGCCCTGACGCAGGAGCTGCACCATCTCGGGGTCGTTCTCGTAGTCGCGCACGCGCTGGCCGAATCTCGACAGGCGCGTCGCGAGCGCGCCGAGTATCCACCGCATGCTCTTCCCGGTCATTGCGTCGTCCGAATGGGATCCGTCCTCAGACTATTCGGGCAGCCACTCGACGGAGCTCGAGTAGCGGCCGACGTGTCAGTCGTCGCACGCGTGAAGCCGCTGGACCGGGCGACTTCGAGGCAAGGCTGACAATACATGTGACGAGGCGCGGCCTCTCGCCAGCGACTACCGTACGGACTTCCGCATGGGTCGCGCGATTGACCGCGCCTGATCTGGTGGTTCGTCGTCCTACACAGTGGCCAGGGAGGGAATCGAACCCCCGACACGCGGATTTTCAGTCCGCTGCTCTACCAACTGAGCTACCTGGCCTCGAGGCGCGAACGGCGCCTCCACCGGGTCGCCCCGGTCCCGGCCATCAGTCTAACCGACTCGCCGCGCCCGTGGTACTGCCCATCTGGCCGGTGCGACGCGGCCCCCGAGGACGATGTCCTCGGGGGCCGCATCTCCCTGCTCCGTTGTCGGACGCCGTTAGAAGCTGTAGCGCAGCGACAGCTGCATCCGGTAGTTCGAGGATGCGTTATCGGAGTTGTAGGGGGAGAAGGTCGGATCGAAGGTGAAGATCCCCTGCGCCGTCGCCTGGTTGCCGCCCGTCACGATCGTGCCGACGTGCGACAGCAGGTTCGTCGCGCTGCAGACCTGGCCGCAGGTGGAGTTCTGGTCCGAGAACGCCTGCCGACCCCACTTCCGGTTCAGCAGGTTGCCGAAGTTGATCACGTCGAGCCGGACCTGGAGGTTCTGGAACCGCACCGGCGAGAGCGTCTGGGCGATCGAGACGTCCACCTCGTTCACCCACGGATTGCGGCAGGCGTTGCGAGCAGGCCCGTCGGGCCAGTGGGCGCGAGGTTCTGATAGAATGCGAACGTGCCCACCAGCCAGTTCGCGAAGCGGTGGTCGAAGCCCAGCGTCCCCTTGAGGTACTTCGGTACTTGAAGTCGGGATCGATCGTATTGACCGTCGCGCCCAGCCACCCAATCGTCGCGGCGTTGATCGCGGAGAAGCTCGAGGCGACAAGGTTCGCATTGGCGGTATTGCAGGGCAGGGCCTGGCAGTCGCTGAGCCCGAGGCGCCGGTCACCAGCATTTCTTCTCGTGCTCGAAAGGACCACGCCGCTCAGCCCGTCACGCTGGCCTTTGCATCCTCTCCCAGCGTGCCTGCGTTCACCCGAGTTGTGGGTGGACGGTCGCGCTGAGTGCTGGGGTGGGGGCTCGTTCGTGCAGTGGTTGCTGCTGATGATGTGGCGCGCCTGGCAGGGGTCAGTGTGATACGCCTTGGCCGGTTCGCGCACCCGATCCCTGCCTGAACGGGTAAAGGCGGTACGACAGTGCGTCCAATTTGGGCAGCGTTTTACAAGGCGTCAGTGCGCGATGCCCACGGTCGACGTCCGGACGCCCCCCTCGGTTGCACAATGCACCAGCGCGAACTCAACTATTCGCTAAAAAAAGCTCTCTTCATTGCCCTTACATCAAGCATTACCTTCGCGTGCCGCGATCAAAGCCAGTCGCGGCGAGTTTGCCCGATGCAGGGCGCATGGCGGTGTTTTGCAGAAGAGGGCATCATGAGAAGGACATGGATCACCGTGGTAGCTGCATTCACGCTGGCCAGCTGTAACGACTCGGTAGTGGGACCCACTGATCATCCGCTCGACCCGGCGACATCGGCCGCGCTCATCGCTAGGGGATTTGATCCGAACACCGCAAAGGATTACGGGGATTTCGTCATCGTCGAAGGCGACATCTCGCTGCGCAAATCATCTCCGCTTGAGCACGACACCTCGGATTGATTCGAGGATCCGTCCTGAGGGAGGCCCCAGACGACAGTGGGCGACGTGGTCGCAGGTATACCCCTATGTCGCAAGACAAATCCGCGTTGACGTGTCACAGCTTGCTGCCGAGCCAGGTTGGCAGCAGGCCGCACGGGGTGCGATGGTCGCGTGGAGCCACATCATTGGCGTAGACATCGCGATGGTCGAAGGTGGACCCGCCCAGATCGTCATGCAATTTGGTCCATGCCCCGACGGCTGCGTCGCGTACGCGAGCTTTCCGTCAGGCGGTTCGCCGGGGCAGTCCATTACGATTGACCGGGCATACGATTCGCAAAGCGACGCTATGAAGCAAGCGTTCGTGACGCATGAGCTTGGGCACACGCTCGGCCTCAGACACACGGATCTCGTCCCGAACAACGAATCAACGTCAGGCGCCTTCCGTGTGGGCTATACGCCCGACTACGATCCTGCCTCGATCATGAACCATGCGGTCGGAGCCGGAAACAGTATCCTGAGTCCTCGGGACTCTACCGCGGCGCGCCGGTTATATCCGGTCACCTTGCAAAACGTGCAGGTCACGGGCTATCCCACAGCGCTTGCCTGGGATCCGGTACCTGGCGTTGTACGATACGACATCTACTACCGCTATTTCGAATACACGTATGATCAGGATGGCACACCCTCCACTCAGGAGAACATTCTTTCCGTAGGGTCCACGACCGGGACGACGTTCTATCACGGCGAGAGCTACACCGGCAACGCCTCCTGCGATACAGAGTATTACGTGATCGGAGTCTTTCCAGACGGCCCAGTAACGATCAAGGGGTGGTCTGGCCCCGTCGCCGTCTGTCCATAGCCCATTCTACGACCGCAACGCAAACAGCACGCAAACAAGCCGGCGAGGACAATTCCTCGCCGGCACGTTTTGGTATCCGACGACAGTCGACCCTAGAAACTGTACCGCAGCGACAGCTGCATCTGGTAGTTCGACGACACGTTGTCCGAGCTGTACGCCTTGAACGTCGGATCGAAGGTGAAGATCCCCGTCGTGGGCGTCGTGCCCGTCGCCAGCCGGTTCCCCGACTGCACCAGCGCTACCGTCGCGCTGCAGATCTGGCCGCAGGTCGAGCCCTGGCTCGAGAACGCCTGCCGGCCCCAGTTGCGGTTCAGCAGGTTGCCGAAGTTGATGATGTCCATGCGGAGCTGCAGGTTCTGGAGGCGGGTGCCAGCGATGTGGCCGAGGGACTGCGCCACCGACACATCGAACTCGTTCACCCAGGGGTTCCGGCAGGCGTTGCGCGTGAGAATCGTGCCGCGCGCGTTGGCCAGGCATGGCGTGCTGTTGATGAAGGCGTCGAACGCCGCCGCCTGTGCCGCGGCGCTCGCCTGCGACGCCGCCGTGCTGTTCGGGGTGCCGGCCGCCCCAGTGAACAGGATTTCGTTCGGATCGTTCACGTTGAGCGGCACATACATCAGGTCGTTCTGCGACTGGCCATCGGCGTTCAGGTCGCCCGAGCCGGTGCCAGTTCCGGCGCCGTACACGTAGTCGTAGGGGGCACCCGAGTTGCCCGTATAAATCACCGACACATCGGTGAGCGAGGGGAACCGGTAGGTGCCGATGGCCACGATACGGTGCGGCTGATCGTACTTGGAGCGCGTCACCGACTTGTCGAGCAGGTTGCCGCTCACGTCGCGCTGGTAGCGGAAGTTGGAGCCCTGCGTGCTGCTCGTCACCGACACCACGTCGCGCGACTGCTGATACGTGTACGCTACCGATCCCTCGAAGTTGCGCGAGAACGACTTCTGGAGCTGGGCCGTGGTGCTCCACGTGTAGTCGCCCGAGGAGTTCGTCACGTCGATCACTTGCTGACGGCCACCCGGCACCTTGAGCGTTGCCGTACCGCCGGTCGCCGTGATCGTGCCGTAGAGCACGCGTCCGAACCGGTCGGTGCCCTGCGGGCCCGCCAGTGCGAGGTTCTGGTAGAACGCGTTGCTCTGGGCACGGGAGTACAGTCCCTCGAGCGTGCCGATCACGTCACCAGAGAAGCGGTGATCGAAGCCCAGGCTCGCCTTGAGATACTTGGGATACCTGAAGTCGGGATCGATCGTCGCGACATTCGCGGTCGCTGCCGGTCCCGAGATCGCCGCGCCGCCGCCCACCGTGCGTACGCCGGCCGTCATCAGGTCGCACGCCAGCGGCGGCGTGGCGGCCGCGGCCGCGGTGAAGATCGGTGGCGCGAGGTTGGTGGTGGCGCTCGTGTTGTTGCAGTTGATCGACGAGAAGCCGCTGAGCCCCGAGTTGCCGAAGGCGTTCGACAGGTAGACGAACGGCACGTTGCCGGCAAACGACCCGATCCCACCGCGCAGCTGATTGCGCTGGTCACCGGTCACGTCCCAGTTGAAGCCGAGCCGCGGCGACAGCTGGCCACGGGTCGGCACGCTGCTCGTGTGCCGTCCGTACTGCTGAAATACCGGATCGTTCTCGGGGGGCACGTTCTGGAAGCTTGGCTTGTCGTAGCGGATACCGCCGGTGATGGTGAGCGTGGGGCTCACCGTCCACGCATCCTGTGCGTACACGCCGTAGGTGTTCGCCCGAATCGTCGCCAGACCGTTGTATGGATCGGTCGGCGCCGGTGCGCTGATGGTGTAGGCGGTAGGCGTGCCGTTGTTCAGCCCGTTCAGGTCGGCGAAGGTCCAGTTGCCGCGCGAGTTCTGCGCGAACAAGTTGATCGATTTGTAGAAGATGTTCTTGGTGCCCACGGTGAACGAGTGCGCGCCGACCGGGAACGTCAGGTTGTCGGTGAGCTCGAACGTGCGCTGGTCCAGGGTGTTCCCCTGCGACGACGCCTCGGTGCCGAGCACGAAGTTGGCCGTCTGCGTGGGAAGCGCGCCGGGATCGACGCGCGGGATCCCGCGGATCGTCAGCTGCGGGAAGAGGACGGGGACGGTGCGAAAATCGCTGATCGTGCCATAGTTGAACAGCAGCTCGTTGTAGGCGCCGTTCGGCAGGTTCGTCAGGAGCTCGCCCACCGTGCTGTGCGTCGTGTTGCTGAACTGGTACTGGTTGGACGAAAGGCCGAAATTCGGGTTTGCCTGCGTCGCGTTGCCCCGGCCGAACGAGGTGTTGTCGGCGCTCGCATAGTTGTGGCGAAGCACTAGGCGCGTGTTGAACGGCAGGTTGGCGTCGAGACGCGCAAAGACGTTGCGGTTGGGGTTCTCATTGACGATCTGCTCGCCACCGCCTGCGCCGGTGAAGCCGTACTTGGTGCTCAGGATCGAGTTGACCTGGTCGATCGACCCTTGCGACACGAACTGGTCGGGCGCACCGATGTACGATCCGCTCGTCGGGGTGCGGAGCCGCTGGAGCTCGCCGCTCACGAAGAAGAACAGCTTGTCGCGCACGATCGGGCCGCCGAACGAGCCTGAGTAGTGCTGTTGCGTGCGGTCGTTCAGGTACGGCTGCGAGCGCGTCAAGTTCTGGTTGCGCGTGTCGGCGTACACGGTGCCAGTGAACTCGTTGGTGCCGCTCTTGGTCACCGCGTTGATCAACAGGCCGCCGAAGTTGCCCTGCCGGACATCGAATGGCGACAGCAGGACCTGGTATTCCTTCACCGCGTCCAGCGGGATGGACTTCCCGTTCGCCTGCGCGCCCGGCTGCCCGGTGGTGCCCAGGCCGAACAGGTCGCCCGACTGTGCGCCATCGATCTGGATGGAGTTCTGGCGCAGATTCACGCCGCCCCCCGACAGGAAGCCGGTCGTGGTGGATACCTGTGGGACGAGCTGGACGAAGTCGGCGAAGTTCCGGTTCAGCGTCGGCAGGCGGCGCAGCGCGGAGTCCGAGATCGTGGTGCTCGTGCCCGTCTTCGACGCATTGATGACCGGATCCGTCGTCGCCGTGACGGTCACGGTGGACAGCACCGCGGCCTCGCGCGACAGCTTGAAGTCCTCGCGGCGGGTCTGGCCGAGCTGGATCACCACGCCCGTCCGGGTCAGCGGTGCATAGCCGATGCGGCGGACGACGATCGTGTAGTCGTTGTCCGGCGAGATACCCTGAATGGAATAGAGGCCGGAGGCCCGGCTCAGCGTCCCGATGTTCAAGCCGGTGCGCGCGTTACGCAGCTGCACCTGGGCGCCCTCGACGCCCTGGCCCGCGTCGTCGGTGATGGTGCCGGTCAATGCGCCCGTGGTCACGCCCTGGGCGCGCACGGAGGCAGGGGAGACGACGACGAGCGCCAGAGCGGCGACGGCGCCGACGAGCGTACGGAGGCTCAACATGAATGCTCTCGGAGGGGGAGAAGAGAAGCCACAAAGCTAGGCCGGCGGGCGCGGGCCCAGCAAGGGAACTTCGTAACTGCCAGGTCACGTACGCTGGAGGACCTTCTCTTCGCCGTCCCCCGTCACCCCGCAATGAGCGGCCGCCCCACGAGGGCGCGCGAAAGCGCCGATGAGCGGAGCGCCCGCTCAGGTGGTCCGACGGCCCACGTGCGCGGTGATCACACTCTTGATCCCACCCCGGATGTTGAAGTCACCCACCACCTCCATCCACGCCGGGGCGACCGCTGCCGCCAGGTCGTCGAGGATCCGGTTGACCGCGCGCTCATAGAAGATCCCGTCGTTCCGAAAGCTCCACAGATAGAGCTTGAGGCTCTTCAGCTCCACGCAGACCGCGGCCGGCACGTACCGGATGTGCATCGTCGCGAAATCGGGGGCGCCCCCTTCGAGCTGCTTCAGCTCCGCCGCATCGGTCTCGATCCCCCCCAGCGGACAGAGCGAGGTGAACTCCGGGCACTCCATGGCGATCAGGTATTCGCGCCCCGGATAGGGGTTGGGAAAAGTCTCGAGCAGGTCGGGTCGTGGCATGGCCGGGGCGATCGGACGGTGTACGGTCTGGACCGTCACTCGGCCGGACCGTCCGACAATCTACCTAGCGCGGCACGGGGAATGCCGCATATGTTGGAGAAGTGCCGGTCCCCTCTGGGCCGGCCGATGCCGCCGGGAGAACGGCCTGGCGGTACTGCCCCCCGGCAAGTCCGGGGGGCTCTTTTTTTAGCCTTCGCCGCGCAGCCGTCGCGCCGTCGCGTCCAGCAGGGCGCGCTCGTCGGTCGTCAGGCTCGCCAGCCCGCCGGCCGAGATCTTGTCCAGCACCCGGTCCAGCTCGGCGGCGCGGAGCTCGCCCGAGGTCCGCACCGGCGTCACCACGGCCCGCGCCGTCGGATGCTGCTGCGCCGCGATCGCCTTGCTCTGCGCCACGATCTCGTCCACCTCGTCACGCTGGGTCCGCTGGCGCGGCAGGGTGCGGGGAATGGCGCGGGGCGGCGTCTCGTCCTGATAGTCGGGCGCCGGCGAGATCCGCTGGCGCAGTCGCTCGATGCTCGCCGCCGGCGGCGTGCGCAGATACAGCCACCCGAAGGCGAGCCCGCCGAGATGCGCGAGATACACCAGCCGGTCGCCCCCGAGCTCGACGGTCTCGGTCACGCCGATGGCGAGGCTGATGGCGCCGAGCATGACGACCATCGTCCACGCCCGCACCGGCAGCAGCCCGACGAGCGCGATCTCGTCGTCGGGCCAGTGCTGCGCGTACCCGATCATCACGCCGAGCACCGCAGCCGAGGCGCCGATCAGCACCCCACTGCGAATGAACAGCAGCTGCGCCACCGCGCCACCGAGCCCGCACCACACGTAGTACAGGGTGAACGCGCGCGCGCCCATCGCCGCCTCGAGCCGCGGCCCGAAGGTGAGCAGCGCGAACATGTTCACCGCGAGGTGCCAGAAACCGTAGTGCACGAAGCTGTACGTCACCGCGCTCCACAGCGTGCGCGGCAGGCTCGCGTCCCGGAAGCCGAGCGTGGCGAACAGGTCGGCGTCGCTCACGACCGTCCACTGCAGGAACAGGATCGCGATGCTGAGCGCGACGATGCCCTGGACCGCTCGGGTCTGGCGTGGGGTGTCGTGTTCGGTGTAGTGCGTCGGAGTCGCCATGAGACCGGGCTGCTGGGCGGCGCTACCGCCGCGCTACGAAGATGACCGCGCTGGCCGCGCTGTCGTCATCACTTCAACGTAACAATCAGCGCAGACGTTGCGAGTTCCGCGCCCCTGCCTGCGCCGCCCGCATGCGACTCTACGCGTCGACTCCAACCGAAGTTCCGCGCCGCGGCTCGCCGTCGGACAGTCAGACGGTCGGACAGTCTGACGGCTTGCCGGTCTTCACCGCATCCCCGTTGGCGCGGGAAGACACGGCACCACGCGCACGTCGTCATGGACCTGGGTAGCCCGCTCGAGCCACAGGATCCAGCGCCGGTCGGGATCGGTGAGGCTGTCCACGGCCGGATGCACCACCACCTCGGTACGCACGCTCGCGGCCGCTGCCCGCTCGACGACCCGAAGAAGGAGCGCGTCACTGCTGTCGGCCGCCGGGACGATCACCAGCGCGTGCTTCACTTGTTTGTCGGCCGCGAGCGCCAGCGTCTCACAGGCACGCTCTACCACGGGCTCCGCCTCCGTCCCGTTCATCTCCACCTGCACCAGGGCGATCGACGGCAACAGCGCCCGCAGCGCGTCGGGGCGCTGCCCGTCGTGCGCCAGCATCACCGGAATGGGCGCTCCCCCCTGGAACGCCGCCACCAGATACTCGCTCTCGGCCAACGGATCGCGACCGGCGACGGCGATCGAGTGATACCGCGATCGCGCGACGAGTCGCTTGAGCTCGCCCCTGAGCGCGTCGGCCGTGTACAGCGTCGCCGTCTCCGCCTCGCTGGCGAAGCGCACGAACAGCTGCCGGCGGCCACTCCAGGGCCCCAGCGCCTGGACTCCCGCGGGGATCCCCGCAAGCGCTGCCGTCTGGCTCGGCAGCTTGATCCGGCCGGGGCTCATCGCCCCGCGGCTCCCGATGCCGGGTCGATCGCCAGCCGGGCGATCCGGTCGCAGAGATCGGGAAAGCTGATCCCCGCCGCGGCGGCGCCCTGCGGCACGAGGCTCGTCGCCGTCATCCCGGGGAGGGTGTTCGCCTCCAGGCAGTAGAACTCCCCCGACGCCGTCATCCGGAAGTCGATGCGCGCGCAACCGCTCAGCTTGAGCGCCCCGAACGCCCGCACGGCCTGGCTCTGCACCTCGGCCGTCTCCGCCGCCGACAGCGGCGCCGGAAAGATCTCCTCCGCCATCCCCGGCGTGTACTTGCACTCGTAATCGTAGATCTCGTGCTTGGGGATGATCTCCCCGACCGGCAGCGCCTCCCCGCCGATGACGGGCGCGCTCAGCTCGCGGCCGGCGATGAAGCGCTCGATCATCACCTCGTCGTCGTGCTTGAACGCTTCGTCGATCGCCGCGCGGAGCTCGCCCGGCTGCTTCACGATCGACAGCCCCACCGTCGATCCCTGCTTGGACGGCTTCACGATCACCGGCCAGCCGAGTGCGCGTTCGACATCGTCGACCGTCGGAAAGCCACCCTCTGCCCCGGCGCCGGTGGCGTGCCGGGCGCGGTCGGTAGCCATGAGCCAGTCGGCGGTCCGCACTCCCTGCGCCCGCAGCAGATGCTTGCTGAGATCCTTGTCCATCGCCAGCGCGCTCGCGAGATGGCCGCTGCCGGTGTACGACACGCCGGCCAGATCGAGCAGCGCCTGGATGGTGCCGTCCTCTCCGCTGCCGCCATGCAGCGCCAGGAAGGCGACGTCGCAGTCCCCTCGCTTCGGGAGCCGCGCCGCCGTCGCCGTCACCGACTCGGCCCGCATCCGCGCCAGCTCGTCCGGCGTCGGCGGCGTCGTCTTCACCACCCCTCCGGCGAGCATCTGGCGCTCCTCGGCCTCGGTCACCGGCCCCTTCGCCGTGTCCACCGTCTTCACGCTATGGCCCTTGGTGCGCAGCGCCTCGGCGATGCGCAGCCCCGACGCCAGGGAGACGTCGCGCTCGGACGAGGTGCCACCCATCAGCACGATGATGCGCATTCAGGTCACCGCGCCATGAGGTAGGCCAGCATGTCGCTGCGGGTGACGATGCCGTGAATCGTCCCCGCCTCGCGCACCAGCACCGCGGGCGTGGCCTTGGAGAGCAGCTTCTGCACCGACTCCACCGGCTGCACCGCGTCCACGACCGGGAAGGGCTCGTCCATCACCTCGCCCACCACAGCATCGAGGAAGCGCGAGCTCTCGAGCCCGCGCTGCGTGAGCGCGTACTCCGTCACGCTCCCCACGCACTGCCCTTCGTCGAGCACGGGGAGCTGCGAGACGTCGTGCAGCCGCATGAGGCCGAGCGCCTGGCGCACGAGCTGACCAGGCGCCGCGCTGACCAGCGTCGCCGGCGCGCCGTCGCCCTTCTCGTCGAGGAGATCGCCGAGGGTGATCCGATCCGGCTCGAGGAGCTGGTTCTCACGCATCCATTCGTCGTTGAACAGCTTCGAGAGATAGCGCTCGCCGGTGTCGCACAGGAAGGTCACGACGAACGCGTCGGGATCGTCGATCTCGCGCGCCACCTGCAGCGCCAGATGCGCGATCAGCCCCGACGAGCCGCCGACGAACAGCCCCTCCTCGCGGGTGAGCCGGCGCGCCATCGCGAACGAATCGCGGTCGCTGACGGTGCGGAAGTCGTCGATGAGCGAGAGATCGAGAGTGCCCGGCAGCTTGTCCTGTCCGATTCCTTCGACCTTGTACGGCGCGCCGTCGATCTTGTGCTTGCCCTTGCTCCGCCAGAGCTCGGCCAGAATCGAGCCGTGCGGATCGCCGGCGATGATCCTGATCTTCGGATTGCGCTCCTTGAGGTAGCGCCCGACGCCGGTGATCGTGCCACCGGTGCCCGCCGCGGCCATGAAGTGTGTGATGCGCCCCGCCGTCTGCTCCCACAGCTCGGGGCCCGTGGTGGCGTAGTGGGCGTCGGGGTTCGCGTCGTTGTAGAACTGGTTCGCGAGAATGGCGTTCGGCGTCTCCTCGGCGATCCGCTTGGCCATCATCACGTAGTTGTCCGGATGATCGGGGGCCACCGCGGTCGGCGTGACGATGACCTCGGCACCGAAGGCCTTGAGCAGGCGCACCTTCTCCTGCGACATCTTGTCGGGCATCGTGAAGATGCACTTGTAGCCCTTGAGCGCGGCGGCGATCGCCAGGCCGACGCCGGTGTTGCCGCTCGTCCCCTCGACGATCGTCCCGCCCGGCTTGAGCCGGCCCTCGCGCTCGGCGCGCTCGATGATCGGGAGGCCGATGCGGTCCTTCACCGAGCCGCCGGGGTTGAAGAACTCCGCCTTCCCGTAGACGGGCGTGCGCATGCCGCGCGTGACACGATTCAACCGGATGAGCGGCGTCCACCCGATCGTGTCGAGCACGCTGTCGTAGGGACGCGCGTTGCGCACTGCCGTCGCGGTAGCGGTGCCGGCGGGGGTGGTGGTCGAGGCGCTCACGGGCTCACCCCTGTCGTGTCGGCGCGCCGGAGGATCGTGTCACCCGGCAGCGCATGCGCGTCGGGGTGACGGAAGTACACGGGAAAGAGGATCGTCACCGGCATCGGCTCACCACGGAGCTTGGCGGGGATGAAGTGGAGCTCCTGCGAGCCCTTCACGGCAGCGGAGTCGAGGGCGGCGTAGCCGCTGGACTCCTCGATGCGCGTCGAATCGACGCTCACCTGGCCGTCGCGATCGATGCGCAGGCGGAGCGTCACGTTGCCCTGCACCTTTCGGGCGTAGAGCGCGGCGGGATAGCGGAACGGGAGATCGGTGTTGAGCATGCGCGGCACCTCGTCCGGCGTCGGAGTGCCGGCCTGAAAGGCCTGCGCCACGCGCTGCGAAGTCTCGCGGTCGCCGCACGCGACGGTGCCCGAGAGTGCCACGAGCAGCATGGGCCGAACGACGAGCGAAGCGACGAGCGCGTGCGACATGCGACCAATGTAGCCCGCGCCGGCACGTCGGCGTACCCGCGCCGCACGCCAAATCATGTGCGCGCCTGGTCGGCGAGCTCGGCCACCAGCTGGAGCGCGGCCAGCGGCGTGAGCGTGTTGGCGTCCACCTGCCGCAGCCGGTCGACGACGATGTGCGGCGCCGCGCCGAACAGCGCGAGCTGATCGACGTCCGGCGCCGGCGCCGCCCGGGCGGCGCGCCCCGCCGGTGCGAGGGCGGGCACGAGATGCTCGGCTTCCCCCTCGAGCAGGGCGAGCACCTCGCGGGCGCGGCCGATCACCGCCGGCGGCAGGCCGGCGAGCCGCCCCACCTCGATGCCGTACGAGCGGTCCGCCCCACCGGGCTGCAGCCGGTGCAGAAAGAGGATCTGATCCCCGACCTCGCGCACACCGACATTATAGTTTCGAACGGCTACCAATTCGTCCGCCAGCTGCACCAGCTCGTGATAGTGGGTAGCGAAGATGGTCTTGCAGCGCACGCGCTCGTGCAGGTGCTCGCTCACCGCCCAGGCGATCGAGACGCCGTCGTAGGTGCTCGTGCCGCGGCCGATCTCGTCGAGCAGCACCAGGCTGCGCCGCGTCGCCGTGTGCAGGATGGCGCTCGTCTCGGCCATCTCCACCATGAAGGTGGACTGTCCGCGCACGAGGTTGTCGCTGGCGCCGACGCGCGTGAACACGCGGTCGCACACGCCGATCGTCGCGGCCGACGCGGGCACGAAGCTCCCCGTCTGCGCCATCAGCACGATCAGCCCGACCTGACGGAGGATCGTGCTCTTGCCGGCCATGTTCGGTCCGGTGAGGATGATCAGACGCGCGTCGTCCACCAGCCGCACGTCGTTCGGGATGAACTTGTCGCGCGGCATCATACGCTCGACCACCGGATGCCGCCCACCGGTGACGTCGAGCGCGAAGTCGTCGGTGAGCGTCGGCCGCACGTAGCCCTCGCGCGCCGCGACGTCGGCGAACGCCGCCAGCACGTCGAGCTCGGCCACGATGCGCGCCGCGCATTGCACGCGCACGATGGCTCGCCCCACGGCGAGCCGCAGCGCGTCGAACAGCTCGCGTTCGCGCGCCTCGATCCGCTCGGCAGCCGAGAGCACCTTCTCCTCGTACTCCTTGAGCGCGGGGGTGACGAAGCGCTCCGCGCCCGTCAGCGTCTGGCGCCGCTGATAGTCCGGCGGCACGAGATCGCGATTCGCGTTCGTGATCTCGATGAAGTAGCCGAACACCTTGTTGAAGCCGACCTTGAGCGACGAGATGCCGGTGCGCGCCCGTTCGGCGGCCTGAATGGCGGCGATGGCATCCTTGCCCCCGTCGCGCAGCTCTCGAAGGGCATCCAACTCCGGATCTATTCCCGCAGCGATTGTCGCCTCGTCTCCACCGAGCTGCAGCGGCGGGCGCTCGACGAGTGTGTCGAGCACCGAGGCCGCCAGCTCGGCGCATGCATCCCAGCGCTCGAGCAGGCCGTCGACCAGCGCGGCGGTCCGTACGCGGAGCGCGGCGCGTTCCACCTCGGGCAGCCGGCGCAGCGAGGCGCCGAGCGCCACGAGCTCGCGTGGTGTCGCACGGCCAGCGGCGGCCTTGCCGCCAAGTCGCTCCACGTCGCGCACGCCGTCCAGCGCGCTCCGGAGCGCGTCGCGCGCGCTGGCGTCGCGGAGCAGCGCGTCCACGGCGTCGAGGCGCGCGTCGATCCGCGAACGCTCCACGAGCGGCGCGAGGAGCCACTGGCGCAGGAGCCGAGCGCCCATCGGCGTCGTTGTGCGGTCCAGCACGGCGAGCAGCGTGCCGCTCGTGTCGCCGCCGCGCAGCGATTCCACGAGCTCGAGGTTGCGGCGCGTCATCTCGTCGAGCGGCATCGTGCCGCCGGCGCGTTCGACGATCGGCCGCGCGAGGTGCGGCACGCCCGCCGGCTGCATCTCCTTGAGGTAGCGGAGCAGTGCGCCCGCAGCGCCCACCGCGGCGCCATCCTCGCTGTCGATGCCGAGTCCATCGAGCCCGCGCACGGCGTACTGCCGCGCAAGATCGTCGCGCGCCATCGGCTCGTCGAACTCCCACGCGTCGCGCTCGGTCACGAGCACGCCGTCGAGCGCGGTGGAGCGGTGGAGCGCATCGGCGCCACGCGGGACGAGGAGCTCGCGTGGGGCGAAGCGGGCTATCAAGGTGTCAAGCTCCCCTGTAGCGACAGTACACAGCCGCAGCTCGCCGGTGGACACATCCGCCGCGGCGACACCGACCGTCCCCGCCTCGCTGCGTGGCGATGGGCGCACGAGGGCGACGACGAAGTTGTTGCGGGCGCCGTCGAGCAGCTCGTCCGCGAAGGCGACGCCGGGAGAGATCGTCTCCACCACTTCGCGCCGCACGATCCCCTTGGCGAGCTTGGGATCCTCCACCTGCTCGCAGATCGCCACGCGATAGCCGTGCTGCACGAGCCGGCGGACGTAGTCGGGACCCGCCTTCACCGGGACGCCGGCGAGCGGGACCTCGGCCGCCCCGCCGTTGTTGCGCGCGGTGAGGGTCAGCCCCAGCACGCGCGCGGCGGTCTCGGCGTCCTCGTAGAACATCTCGTAGAAGTCGCCCATCCGGAAAAACAGGATCGCGCTCTGGTGGCGCGCCTTGATCTCCCGGTACTGCTGCATCAGCGGCGTCGACGCCGGCGCGCTCACGGCGATCGCGCTCCGGGGGGCGGCACCTCTTCAGCCACGAAGCCGACGATTCCGCGCGCCTTCAGCGCCGCGACCTCGGCCGATGCCTCCTGACGCGTCTTGTAGAAGGCGAGCCGCACGCGGAAGGGCTTCGCCGTTCCACTCACCCGCGCCTTCACGCCACGCGTGGCGAGCTTGGTCACGAGCGCTTCCGCCGGCGGACGGGTGTCGTACGCCGCGACCTGGATGGTGAACATGCTGCCGGGTGCGGCGCGCGGCGGAGCGCCGTGCGCCGATGCGCTCGGTGTCGTGCTCGCCGCGGCTCGCACTGGCTCGCGCCTCGGCGCGGGCTTCGTCGGCTCGGAGGGACGCGGCTTCGGCGTCACCGGCGCCGGCATCGTCGAGACGGGGGCGCGGGTGCTGGTCGTGGGTGTGGCAGTGCGTGGCGGCGTGACCGCTGGCGTCGTCGCGCGCGACGTCGTCGGGGTGCCGGGCCCCG
>JABFYH010000109.1 GCA_013361335.1 Gemmatimonadaceae bacterium
CTCGTCGGCGCCACCCGACGACCCGCGCCACGGCGGCGGAACCGACCGCCGGCAATCCGGCTCGCGTTGACCTAGGGCGAAGGGACGCTGCCAGTCCCTGTCGCCTTCCGCGAGCAACGATCGCGTGGTGACGCGGCCGACGCCGCCCGGGTCCGCGCTGAACACTCCGGCCTCTTCGCACGGTGCCCGACAACGCCCGTGCGACCTGCTGCGTTTCCGCAGGGTGCCTCATCGCCTCACCACCTTCTCCCATGTTCCCCTCAGGAGGGTCGATGTTGAAGAGAACGATCGCTCGGCGACGTCTGTTACCAGTGCTGGCATTGCTCTGTGCCGGCCCGGTCGCCGCACAGTCCACCGGCACCGCCGGCGTGCGGGGACAGGTCACCGACTCCACGGCGCAGCGGCCGCTCGCCGGGGCCGAGGTGTACGTGGTGTCCAGCGGCCCGACGGGGACGACGCGCGTGGCGCGCACCAACGCGGCCGGCCAATACGCGCTCGCCGGCCTGCCGGCCGGCCCCGCGATGGTCCGCGTGCGCCTCGTGGGCTACGCGCCAGCGGGACAGGGGCTCACCCTGCGCGACGGTGAGACCTCCGTCGCCGACTTCGTGCTCGGGCAGCGTCTGACGCAGCTCAACGAAGTCGTCGTCACCGGCACCGGCGGCGCCGTCGAGCGCCGCGCGGTCGGCAACGTCATCGAGACGATCAAGGCGGAGGACGTCCTGGCCGTCGCACCGGCTCGCAGCGTGGAGCAGCTGATCGGTGAGCGGACGCCGGGCCTCATCGTGCTGCCGGCCACTGGCCAGGTCGGCACCGGCGCTCAGCTCAAGGTCCGCGGCTCGAGCAGCCTGTCGCTCAGCAACGACCCGATCATCTACATCGACGGCGTTCGCATGGACGCCAACACCTCACGCGGTCAGGCGCAGCGCGGCGGCGCGGGGGCGAGCCGCTTGAACGACGTCAGCCCGGAGGACATCGAGAGCATCGAGGTGCTCAAAGGTCCCGCGGCGTCGACCCTCTACGGCACCGAAGCGTCGAACGGCGTCATTCAGATCATCACGAAGCGCGGCCGCTCCGGGGCCACGAACTTCAACTTCACGACGCGCCAGGGCACGAACTGGCTGGCCAACCCCGAAGGCCGCGCCGGCATCCTGTGGGGGCGTGTCGCGTCCACCGGTGAGATCATCAACTTCAATCTCTACCAGCACGAGATCGAGCAGGGGAACGGCCCGATCTTCACCAACGGGCGCAACTCCGGCTACAACCTGAACCTCAACGGCGGCACCACCGCGAATCGGTACTACATGTCCGCGTCGTACGACGACGACGTGGGCGTGGTGAGCTACAACTGGGACAGGAAGTTCAACGGCCGCGCCAACATCGACGCCGCCGTCGGCAGCAAGCTCCAGCTGCAGGGCAGCCTCGGCTACATCCGCGACCGGATCCGGTTCATGCAGCCGTCGATCGAGGCCGATCCCTTCAGCAATCTGGTGTGGGGCACCCCGCTCACGGTGAGCGGCATCAAACGAGGCTTCGGCTTCACCCCGCCCGAGGAGTGGTCCACGATCGAGAGCCATGGGGACAACGATCGGACGCAGATCAGCCTCACGGCCACCTACGAGCCGAAGGAGTGGTGGTCGAATCGCCTGGTGACTGGCCTCGACGTCAACTCGGAGAACAACTGGCTGCTCTTCCCCCGCCAGCCGCTCGGCTCCCTGGACCCGCTCGGCAATCAGGGGCTCGGGCAGAAGAACGTGCAGCGCGCGAGCCGGAACTTTCTCACCCTCGATTATTCGAGCTCGTTGAAGTACGCGTGGAGCGACGCCCTGCGCTTCACGACGTCGGTGGGGCTCCAGCACTATCGCTCGGAGCTCAGCACGATCACCGCCACCGCGGCAACCTTCCCCGCCGGTCCGATCACGACGATCACCGGCGGCACGACGACGTCCGGCCTCGAGGACTATCAGGCCAATGCCACCGTCGGCATGTTCGTCCAGCAGCAGCTCGCCTGGAACAACCGCGTGTTCCTCACCGCCGCGCTGCGCGGCGACGACAACAGCGCCTTCGGCCAGAACTTCAAGGCCGCGTACTACCCCAAGCTGAGCGCGTCGTGGGTCATCAGCGAGGAGCCCTGGTTCCGCCTGCCGGGGGTCAGCGACCTGCGCCTTCGCGGTGCGCTCGGCGTCGCCGGCACCCAGCCCGGCACCTTCGACGCGGCGCAGCTCTACGCGCCGAGCGTCGGGGCGGCCGATCAGCCGGGCCTCGTGCCGAGCCAGTTCGGCAACCCGCAGCTCAAGCCGGAGCGCAGCCGCGAGATCGAGCTCGGCTTCGAGACGACCCTGCTCAAGGGGCGCGCCGATGTCTCCTACACGCACTACAGCCGCAAGATCACCGACGAGATCGTGAACGCGCCCCTGCCACCCTCCGCCGGCTTCCCTGGGTCGCAGGTCATCAACATCGGTCAGGTGAGCGGATGGGGTGACGAGCTCGCGGTGAATGCGCGGCTCCTCGAGGGGCCACGCTTCGCCTGGGAGGTGGGGACGCAGCTCTCCAACAACCAGAACCGCATCGACGACATGGGTGGCACCACCTTCCTCACCGTCGGCGGCGGAGGGCAGGCGCAGAACCGCGTCGGCTTCGGGATAGCCGATTTCTTTCTGTACAAGTACCGCTCGGCGGTGCTCGACGCGAATGGCAACGTGCTGTCGTCGATGTGCGATGGCGGCACCGGGCCGAGCGGGCTCGAGATGGGTGGCCCGGACGTCCCCTGCTCGCAGGCACCGCGCGTGTACTGGGGTCATTCGCAGCCGACCTGGCAGGCCGGGTTCAACACGACGGTGACCTTGTTCCGCAATCTTCGACTGTACGGCCGCGTCGATGGAAACGGCGGACATCTCCAGTCGGACACCGAGATCCGTGCGTTGCATAACCAGGGATCGACGGAAGCGGTGATCCGCCGCAACGATCCCGAGCTCCAGGTGTACCGCGCCATCGAGGCGGACGCCGTCGGCACGTATCAGGCGGGCTTCCTCCGGCTGCGCGAGGTGTCGGCGACCTACAACCTGCCGGCATCGCTCGCCAACCGCCTGCGCGCCAGTGGCGCCACGATCAGCGCCGCCGGCCGCAACCTCGCGATGCTGTGGACCGCAGCGCAGGGCTGGAACACCTCGCGCGACGGCGAGATCTACGTCCCCGTCGCCGGCCAGCATGTGTGGGATCCCGAGATCCGCGCCAACGGGTCCTTCGCCAATGGGTTCCAGACGATTCTCCCGCCGACCGCGAGCTTCACGATGACGCTCCGCCTCAACTTCTGACCGACGGATACGCATCCATGCGATCGATTCATAGAACTCGCGCTCGTTCCCGAGTCGGTGGACGCCGAATACTTGGCGCCACGCTGGGGCTGACGCTCGCCTTCTCCGCTGCCTGCAACAGCCTGCTCACCGTCGACAACCCGGGCCGAGTGCCCGCGGAGTCGCTCGACGATCCGGCGCTCATGCCGATCCTCGAGGCCGCGGCGATCCAGACGCTGCAGTGTGGGCTCAACAACTTCGCCGCGACCGGCGCGCTCCTGTCCGGCGAGTTCCTCTCGTCGAACGGCTTCGTCAACAACCATCCGTGGGAGTGGCGGGGCGCGGTCGAGATCCGCAACGAGCCGGGGAGCTGCAACACGGCTCGCAACTCGACGTTCATGGGCTTCTACACGCCGCTCCAGCAGGCACGCTTCCAGCTCGACGGCACCTTCAACCGGCTGGAGACCTTCACGGATGCCCAGGTCCCCAACCGCCAGCGGTTCGAGGTGGAGATGCGGGCGTATGCCGGCTACGCCTACCTGCTGCTGGGCGAAGGCATGTGTCAGATGACGGTCGATGCCGGGCCGGCGATGACGAAGGACGAAGTGTGGGCCATCGCCGAAGCGCGCTTCACCGATGCCATCGCCAGGGCGACCGCGACGGACACGGCGACGGTGAGCCTGAAGAACATGGCGCTCGTCGGGCGCGCCAGGACGCGGCTCGATCGGGGCAATCTCACCGGCGCGGCGGCCGACGCGGCGCTCGTGCCGCAGGGCTACGTGCGCACGGCCCGGTTCTCCGAGACCAACCCGGCTCGCGAGAACCGGTGGTACAACCTCAACATCCGCAACGACTACATCTCCGTCGCCGACGCCTATCGCAACCTTACGGTCGGTGGCGTGCCCGATCCGCGCGTGAAGGTGATCGACATGAAGCGGGTGGGCAACGACAACGTGACGCCGATGTGGCAGCAGACGAAGTACACCGGCAGCGGGGCAGCGCCTGAAGTGATCGCGTCGTGGAACGAGGCGCAGCTGATCCTGGCGGAAGCGGTAGGCGGCCAGGCCGGGATCGACGCCCTCAACCGCGTGCGCGCGGCGAACGGCGTCAGCACTCCGCTCGTCTACGCGGGTGGCGACATCACCGACATCGTGATCGAGGAGCGGCGCCGGCAGCTCTTCGCCGAAGGGCAGCGGTATGTCGACATGCTGC
>JABFYH010000034.1 GCA_013361335.1 Gemmatimonadaceae bacterium
GCGACGACGCGGGCGCGTCGCCGCCGTGCTGCCGCCGGCGCTCGGGGCGGCGCCCCGGCGATCACCGGCATGCTCGACGCCGGCGACGTCGGCGTCCCCCTCGTCGGCTCGAGGGCTCGCGCGAACAACCCGACCGACGAGAAACGATCCGCCGGCACCTTCGCCATCGCGCGACGCACGGCGGCGTCGAGATGCGGTGGACAGCTCGCGCGCTCTCCGCACAGCGCCGGCGGCTCGCTCGCCACGTGATGCGCCAGCACCGCCTGCGGCGTCGCCCCGCGATACGGGGGCATCCCCGCGATCATCTCGAAGGTCACGCACGCCAGGCTGTAGATGTCGCTCCGCGCGTCGAGCGCCACTCCGGGTGTCGCCTGCTCAGGGCTCATGTACGCCGGCGTCCCCACCACCAGCCCGCTCTGCGTCAGCGGATGGCTCGTCGCGCGCGAGATCGCCTTCGCCAGGCCGAAGTCCGCCACCAGCACGTGGTCGCCGAGCAGCAGGATGTTCTCCGGCTTGATGTCGCGGTGGACGACACCGCGGGCGTGCGCATAGTCGAGCGCTGCCGCGACCTGCTTCACGATCGCGACCGCCTCGTCGATCGGGAGCTGGAGCTCACGGTCCAGCCGCTGCCGCAACGTCAGGCCATCGACGTACGGCATCACGTAGTACAGGTGCCCCGCCGCCTCGCCCGATTCGTAGATCGCGAGGATGTTCGGGTGCACCAGCGGCGCGGCGATCGAGATCTCCTGGAGAAAGCGCTCGGTGCCGAGCGAGTTCGCCAGCTCGGGGCGCAGCACCTTCAGGGCAACGCGACGGTTGAGCTTCACGTCGCGAGCGAGATAGACGACCGCCATCCCGCCCTGCCCGATCTCGCGTTCGATGTCGTAGCGGCCCGCCAGGGCGACCAGGAGGCCGTCGTCGAGGTCCAGCATGAGGACTCGCCCAACGAGGGGAGCAGCGCGCGCCGGGTGGGGCGCGGCTCAAACGTACGGTTACCTCGGAGGGTCCGCCAGATGACCCGCGCCTGGCCTGCGCCCCCCCGGCTAGCGTGCGGTGGCGCGTCCCAGCAGGGCCTGCGGCGTCTGGACCCCGTCCAGCAGCGAGAGCGCACGGGCGAGCGTCGCATCCTCGCGCAGGCTGCGCGCCGTCTGTGCGCGCGGGCCGAACACGTACCGCGCGATCTGCGCGCCGAGCGCCCGGTTCACGAGCGGCGTGGCGGAGTCGTACACGGAGCGCGGCACCACGATCCCGCGGGCGCCGAGCCGGCGATAGAGCTCGTCGCGCATCGCGGGCGTCACCGCGAAGTCGGGGCTGGCCACCGCGCGCGACGTCTTCAGCGCGAGGGCGTAGTCCACCATCGCGTCGCGGAACTGCGCGACCTTGGTGCCGAGCGCCGTCTGCAGCGCACGGTCGGCCGGGGTGGTGGCGAGCATGGCGACCTCCACGTCCGGGACGATCCCGCCCCCGCCGAGCACGGTACGCCCCGCGTCGGTCCGGAACTTCGGCCGCGGCGTGGAATCCGGTCGCGGCGCGCCGTCACCCTCCTCGGCAGCCTCCGACGGTCGCGGACGGTTGATGCTCCGCCCGCTCGGCGTGTACCAGAGCGCCGTGGTCAGCTTCACCGCGCCATTGTCGAGGCGAAACACGCGCTGCGCGCTCCCCTTGCCGTACGTCGCCGTACCGACCACCAGCGCGCGGTCGTGATCCTGCAGCGCTCCGGCGACGATCTCGCTCGCCGACGCCGTTCCGCTGTCCGTCAGGACGACAAGGGGCATCGCGGCGAAGCGTTGCGGCGCGCCATCGGCGTAGGTGTGATTCTCGTCCGGCGTGCGGCCGCGCGTGGTGACGATCTTCTGTCCCGCGTCGAGAAAGAGATCGGCCACGCCGACCCCCTGATCCAGCAGCCCGCCGGGATCGCCGCGCAGATCGAGCACCAGCGACTGCGCGCCGACGGCGCGCAGCGAGTCGATCGCGTGCGCGAGATCCGCCGCCGCGTTGGTGCTGAAGACGGTCAGGTCGACGTAGCCGACGCGGTCGCGCACCAGCAGCGCCGTCTGCACCGGATTCACGGCGATCTCGGCGCGCGTCAGCGTGAAGGGGACCCGCGCCGGGATCCCCGGCCGCTCCACCACCAGGTGCACCGCCGAGCCGGGGCTCCCCCGCAGCGCGCGGATCGCCTCCTCCTGGGTGAGGCCGTGCGTCGTGCGCCCGTCGATCTCCACGATCCGGTCGCCGGTGAGGAGTCCGGCGCGCTCGGCCGGGCTCCCGGGCAGCGTCCCGATCACCGTGACGCCGCTGTCGCGCGCATCCATCCGCAGCCCGACGCCGGCGTAATGCCCGTTCGTGCTCTCGTCCAGCCGCGTGAGCCGCTTGGGATCGAGGAACACCGAATGCGGATCGTGCAGCTCGTCGACCACTCCGGCGACCGCACGACGGTACAGCAGCGAATCCGGCAGCGTGTCGACGTAGTCGTTGCGCAGGTGCTGGAGCACTTCGTCGAACAGCTGCGCCTGCGCCTTCGCGTCGCGCGGCAGGCTCCGCCCACCGCGCTCCACCAGCCACCCGCCGGAGACGAGCGCGCTCGACAACACGGCGGCCGCGACGATGGCTCTGGATCTCATGTCCCTACCGGTGGGAAAGTTCCGGGCCAGCGGGCCGCGAGCGCCGCCGTCACGCGCGCCGCCACCTCCTCCTCCCGCCCCTCGGCATCCACCGCGACGATCGGCCCGCATTCCGGGTGGTCGCTCTGCCACGAGGGATCGGCAAAGGTGCCGAAGGCCGCCGCGACGCGTCGATGAAACGCCTCCCCCATCGCCTCGATCCGGTCGTGCGACGCTGCGCGCCGAGCCGCCCGAGCAAGCCCCTCAGTCACCGGGAAGCTGAGCAACAGGGTGAGATCGGGCACGAGCCCCGCGGTCGCGAACCGGTTGGCCGCGCGGACCTCGTCCTCGGGTAGGCCATGGCCGGCGATCTGGTAGGCGTAGGTGGAGAGGAAGAACCGGTCGAGGAGCACCAGGTCGCCGCGGTCGAGCGCCGGCCGCACCTCGCGCTCCACGAGCTGGGCCCGCGACGCCATGAACAGCAGCGCTTCTGCACGGTGGGCGATGTCGGATGCGCGATCGAGCAGCACTCGCCGGACCTCCGTCCCGAGCGGAGTGCCTCCGGGCTCGCGCAGGCAGAGATGCGACACCCCGCGGCGGGCCAGGGTCGCCGAGACGCGGCGAAGCTGGGTCGACTTCCCCGAGCCCTCGCCGCCCTCGAACACGATGAGCGCGCCCCGTCGCTCCCCCTGCACGCCGGTGCTCACCCCAGCGTGATGATCGGGCTCGCCGCGCCACGCTCGATCCCGTCGACGATCCAGTCGTTCACCTTGCCCATGACCTTGTCGAAGTTCTCCTGCGCCACCACGAGGCGCTGATACACCGACTGACCCTGCACCTGGCCGAGCAGGCCGTCGAGCTGCTTCTCCATCTCTTCGGTCGGGCGCTCGCCGCGCTGCAGCATCTGCTGCGCGTTGATGCGCAGCTGCTCCATCTGCCGCAGCAGCGCCACCGCGCCGGCGTCCTGGCTCAGCGCGTCGTTCGCGCGCTTCACCGCCTGGTATTCCGGGCTCTGGCCGATCAGCCGTCCCAGCTCCTTCGCCTTGTCCTCGATCATCCCTGCTCCTCCCGTCGTCTGGCGACCACGAATCGTTCGCGGCCGGTGAGATCCCGTTCCACCCGTATGCCGTCGTATCCGCCGTGTGTCGCCGCCAGCTCCGCCGCCAGCGACGCGCGCCGCGCATCCACCTCGAGCGCCAGCAGACCGCCGGGGGCGAGCGCCGGCGCCGCCTCGCGGACGAGCGCGGCGATGGTGGCCATCCCGGCGCCGCCGCTGAAGAGTGCCACCGACGGCTCCCAGTCGCGCACCCCGGGAGGCAGCGTGCTGGCCTCGTCGAGCGAAATGTACGGCGGGTTCGACACGACGACGCGCAGCCCGCGCTCCGGTACGGGGCCGAGGAGCGAGCCATGCCGCAGCTCGACCGGCGTCCGCAGCACCCCGGCGCATCGCCGCACGTTCGCGCCCGCGACGCTCAGTGCGTCGAGCGAGACGTCCGTCGCGATCACCCGGGCGAAGGCGCCCTCGCTCGCCAGCGCGAGGGCGATCGCCCCCGATCCGGTGCCGACGTCGACGACCGTTCCGCCGGCACCCGCCGGCGCGTCGAGACGCAGCACCATCTCCACGAGCTGCTCCGTCTCGGGGCGCGGGATGAGCACGCGCTCGTCGACGACGAGCGTGAGATGCCGGAAGGTCGCCTGCCCCGCCGCGTAGGCGAGGGGTGCGCCGCGTGCGCGCCGCGCCGCCGCCGCCAACGCGCGGCGCCACGCTTCGGCGTCCATCGTCTCGCCGCGCGCCAGCGAGGGCCAGTGCCGTGGCATGTCGTGGAGCGCGGCGAGCAGCTCGCGCGCCTCGCG
>JABFYH010000167.1 GCA_013361335.1 Gemmatimonadaceae bacterium
GTCTCACCGTCTCACCGTCTCACCGTCTCACCGTCTCACTGTCTCACCGTCAAACCGTTCACACATGTCAGTGCTCGTCGTCGGCTCGGTCGCGCTGGACTCCGTGGAGACCCCGTTCGGCAAGGCCGACGCCGTCATCGGCGGCTCCGGTACCTTCTTTTCCGCCTCGGCGAGCCATCTGGCGCCGGTGCAGCTCGTGGGCGTCGTCGGTGACGACTATCCGCTCGCGCAGCTCGATGCCCTGAAGCAGCGTGGCGTCGACATGGCGGGGCTGGAGCAGGCGAAGGGCGAGTCCTTCCGCTGGCGCGGTCGCTACCGCCACGATCTCAACTCGGCCGAGACGCTCGAGACCAGGCTCGGTGTCTTCTCGCACTTCAGCCCGAAGATCCCGGCGCAGTTCCGCAGCGCGCCCTTCGTCTTCCTGGCCAACATCGACCCCCGCCTGCAGCTCGACGTGCTGCGGCAGGTGCAGCGTCCCAAGCTCGTCGCCTGCGACACGATGAACTTCTGGATCGAGAGCCGACGCCCCGACATCGTGGAGCTGATCAAGCACGTGGACCTCATCACCCTCAACGACGGCGAGGCGCGGCAGCTCACCGACTGCGCCAACCTGGTGAAGGCGGCGCGGTGGATCATGGAGCGCGGCCCCAAGATGGTGATCATCAAGAAGGGAGAGCACGGCGCCTTCCTGTTCAAGGGACGCTCGATCTTCTTCGCGCCGGCGTATCCCCTGGAGGAGGTGTTCGACCCCACGGGCGCCGGCGACTCCTTCGCCGGCGGGTTCATGGGCTATCTGGCGCGCACGGGCGACCTGAGCGACGCGAACCTGCGCCGCGCGGTGGTGTACGGCTCGGCCATGGGCTCCTTCGCCGTGGAGAAGTTCTCCGTGCAGCGGTTGCTCGAGATCACGCCGGCGGACATCGCCACCCGCGTGGCGGAGTTCCGCCAGCTCGTCGCCTTCGAGGAGGAGCTGCCGGCGTGAGCGACGATACCCCGCTCGACTACTCGTCCGCCGGCGTCGATCTGGGCCGCTCCGACGCCGTGAAGCGGCGCATCCGCGCCGTCGTCGAGTCGACCTTCACGGCGGGCGCGCGCGGCGCGTTCGGCGGCTTCGGCGGGATGTACCGCATCCCGGCCGAGCTGCGGCGGCCGGTGCTCGTCGCGAGCGCGGACGGCGTCGGCACGAAGCTGCGCGTCGCCATCGAGGCGAACCGGCACGACACCATCGGGCACGACCTCGTGAACCACTGCGTCAACGACGTGCTGGTGCAGGGTGCGGTGCCCCTCTTCTTCCTCGATTACTTCGCCGCGGCCGTCCTGGTGCCCGAGGTGGTCGAAGCGGTGGTGCGCGGCGTCGCGGCGGGGTGCCGCGAGAACGGCTGTTCGCTGGTCGGCGGCGAGACGGCCGAGATGCCCGGGATCTACACGCCGCCGGACTACGATCTGGCGGGGTTCATCGTCGGCGCCGTGGAAGAGGATGCGATCCTCGGCGCCGACCGGGTGGAGGAGGGGGACGTGCTCGTCGGCCTGCCGAGCAGCGGCCTGCACACGAACGGATACTCCCTGGCGCGTCGGATCGTCTTCGAGCGGATGGGGCTGCGCGTGACGGACCGCTTTCCCGGCGAGGATGCGACGACGGGTGACGTGCTCCTGAGGGTGCATCGCTCCTACCTCCCGGCGCTGCGACCTGCGTTGCAGCGCGTTCATGCGATGGCTCACATCACCGGGGGTGGCCTGCCCGGTAACGTGAACCGTGCCCTGCCCGACACCCTCGACGCGGTGATCGACGCGGGGAGCTGGGAGGTCCCGAACCTGTTCCGCCAGCTCGAGCAGGCCGGCCAGGTGGATCGGGCCGAGATGTACCGGACGTTCAACATGGGTGTCGGAATGGTCGTCATCACCGATGAAGCGGGCGCCGAGGCAGTCATGGCGGCGGCATCGTCGGTTCACCTTGGCAGCTGGCGGCTCGGGCGCATCGTGCGCGGATCCGGCCAGGTGCGCATCACCTAGGAGCACCGCATGAAGAAAGTCTTCGTCCTCACCGGCGTGATCGCGATCGTCGGCGCGCAGCACCTCCAGGCGCAGGCCACCTGCCCGAACGGCGCGCCGACGTCGCAGTCGCAGGCGACGGCCAATGCCCGTCAGCAGGCCGCGGACCTGTTCCAGTACATGGCGCCGCAGATCGCCACCGCGATCGCCGGCGGCAGCCCGACGCTCGGCCAGACGAGCACCCTCGGGGGGCTGGGCCACTTCAACATCGGCGTGCGCGGCACGGCGCTGAACGGGTCGCTCCCCAAGGTCGACCAGTTTCCGGTGTGCTACACGGCGGCGGTGAGCACGACCCTGCCGACCGGCGGCCAGGTGATCCCGGGCGCCGGCGCCGATGCGGCGATCGGCGTGTTCTCCGGCATCCCGCTCGCGCTGACCAACGTCGGCGCGGTCGACCTGCTGGTCAGCGCCACGTACGTCCCGGCGGTCGACGAGTCCAACGTCCGCCTCGACCTGCCCGACGGCTCGCTCAAGCTCGGGTACGGCGCGCGCGTCGGCCTTCTCTCGGAGTCGATCATCTTCCCTGGCGTGTCGCTCAGCTTCATGAAGCGCGATCTGCCGACGCTGAACATGGCGGCGCACTCCGGCGTCGCCGACTCGCTGTTCGTGACGGGGCTCAAGCTGAAGACGACGTCGTGGCGGATCGAGGCCAGCAAGTCGCTGCTCGTGTTCGGCGTGTTCGGCGGCGTCGGCCGGGACAAGTACGAGTCGTCGGTGAGCGAGGTGCGCGCGTCCGTCGGCGCCCCGGTCGTGGGTCGGGCGAACGCGACGCTCGTCCCGTCGCCCAGCCAGTCGCTCGACCGCACCAACCTGTTCGTCGGCGTGAAGCTCAACCTGCTGTTCTTCAAGGTGGCGGCAGAGGTGGGTCAGGCGAACGGTGGTGATGTGACGACGTTCAACAGCTTCTCCGGCTCGGCGCCGAACGCGTCGCGCGCCTACGGCTCGTTGGGCGTCCGCTTCGGCATCTGAGCATGCACGAGGAGGACGAGCGCGCGGCCACGCCGGATGACGGCGCCTGGATGCGCCGCGCGCTCGCCCTCGCGGCACGAGGGTGGGGACAGACGGCGCCGAACCCGATGGTCGGCGCCGTCGTCGTTCGCGACGGCGCCGTCGTCGGCGAAGGGTGGCATCCGCGCTACGGTGAGCCGCACGCCGAGGTGCACGCCCTCCGTTCGGCGGGGGAGGGGGCGCGCGGGGCGACGCTCTACGTCACCCTCGAGCCTTGCAACCATCACGGGAAGACGCCGCCGTGCACCGACGCGATCCTCGCCGCCGGGATCCGGCGTGTCGTCGCCGCGGTTCCCGACCCGAGCCCCATCGCGCGCGGGGGCGCCGACCGGCTGCGGGGGGAGGGGGTCGACGTCCTCCTCGGCGTCGAGGAGTCGGCCGCCCGGGAGCTGAACGCCGCCTTCTTCAATGCGCTGGCGAGCGACCGCCCCTTCGTCCGCCTCAAGCTGGCCCTCTCGCTCGACGGCGCCCTCACCGACGCGACCCGTCGTCCGGGATGGCTCACGGGTGACGCGGCGCGCGCGGAGGTCCACAGGCTGCGCGCCGACAGCGATGCCGTGGCCGTGGGCATCGGGACGGCGCTGGTCGACGATCCCCTGCTCACGGTCCGCGGCGTCGCGCCGCCGAGGGTGCCGCCGCTGCGCGTGGTCTTCGACACGTCCGCTCGGCTTCCGCTGGACTCGAAGCTCGTCCGCTCGGCGCGCGAGGTGCCCGTCGTCGTGCTCTGCTGGGCTCCCGATCCGACCCATGCCGCGGCGTTGGAGCATGCCGGAGTGGAGCTCCTGCATGCGGCATCCCTGCCGCAGGCGGTCCGCGCCCTGCGCACGCGCGGCGTGCGCTCCCTGCTCGTCGAAGGAGGGGCGGGGCTCGCCTCCGCCTTTCTCCAGGAGGCGCTGGTGGACCGCCTGATTATCTTTCGGGCACCCATCGTGCTCGGCAGTGGCGCGTTGAACGCGTTCGGTGGGATGCCGGCGAGCACGATCGACAGCGCGGCGCGCTGGACCATCGTCGAGTCGCGCCGGTTGGCGGACGACGAGATGACGGTCTACAAGCCTCCCGGCTGAGGGAGGCCGGAGCTATTTGGCATGTTCACCGGACTGATTGACGACGTCGGCGTCGTCGAGCGCGTGGAGCGGACCGACGCGGGGCGCGAGTTGCGCATCCGCAGCCGCTACACGGGACTCGAGGACGGCGAGAGCATCGCGGTGAACGGTGCCTGTCTCACGGTGCGAGAGTCGGGGCCGGGCTGGTTCGCCGTCGCCGCCGTGGTGACGACCCTTGGCCGCACGACGATCGGCGACTGGAGCGTCGGTCGGCGGGTCAATCTCGAGCGCGCGATGCGGCTCGGCGATCGGCTGGGCGGGCATCTCGTGCAGGGCCACGTGGACGACGTCGGGACGGTGGAAGATTCGCGTCGCCAGGGCGACGCTCAGCTCATCGCCGTGCGGCTTCCCGCCGCGCTGGAGCCGCTCATCGTGCTGCACGGATCGGTGGCCGTGGACGGGGTGAGCCTGACGGTGAACGCTCTGCCCGCGCCGGGCATTCTTCAGCTGAGCCTCATCGAGTACACCTGGCGCCACACGACCCTGGGCGAGCTGCGGGTGGGTGATCGCGTCCACCTCGAGGCGGACATGGTCGGCAAGTACGTGCGCCAGCTCGTGGCGCCCTACGCGGCCGCTCTCCAGTGAGCGAACTTCTTCATTGCATGCCATGCCTCTGAATACGGTGGAACAGGCGGTCGCCGACATCGCGGCCGGAAAGCTCATCATCGTGGCCGACGACGAGGACCGCGAGAACGAGGGAGACCTCATCTGCGCGGCGCAGCTCGTGACGCCCGAGCTGGTGAACTTCATGATCAAGCGCGCCGGTGGCCTGATCTGCGTCGCGCTGCCGGGCGAGCGGGTGGACCAGCTCGCGCTGCCGCCGATGGCCGAGAGCAACCCGGACGAATACCGCACGGCGTACACGGTGAGCGTCGACGCGTCGCCGCGCTTCGGCGTGACGACCGGGATCAGCGCGCACGATCGGGCGACGACGATCCGCACGCTCGTCGATCCGGCGACGGTCCCGGGCGACCTGCGGCATGGTGGCCACATCCACCCGCTGCGCGCGCGCGACGGCGGTGTGCTGCAGCGCGTCGGCCACACCGAGACTGCGGTCGACCTCGCCCGCCTCGCCGGCGTGTATCCGGCCGGCGTCATCTGCGAGATCCTCAACGAGGACGGCACCACGGCGAAACGGCCGCAGCTCGAGAAGTTCGCCGAGGCGCATTCGCTGACCTTCATCACCGTCGCCCAGCTCGTCGCGCACCGGCTCAAGCACGAGCGGCTCGTGCATCGCGTTGCCGAGGCGCGGCTGCCGACCGAGATCGGGACCTGGAAGGTGTTCGGCTACCGCAACGACGTCGACGACGCCGAGCACGTGGCGATCACCTATGGCGACATCGGCGACGGCGAGAACGTCCTGGTGCGCATGCACTCCAAGTGCCTCACGGGCGACGTCTTCCACTCCATGCGCTGCGACTGCGGCTGGCAGCTCGACACGGCCATGAAGATGATCCAGCAGGATGGTCGCGGCGTGATCGTGTACCTCGATCAGGAGGGCCGCGGCATCGGGCTGCTCAACAAGCTCAAGGCGTACGAGCTCCAGGACCGCGGCGCCGACACGGTGGAGGCGAACGAGCAGCTGGGCTTCGCCCCCGACCTGCGCAACTACGGCATCGGCGCGCAGATCCTGCTCGACCTCGGCCTCAAGTCCATCCGTCCGATCACCAACAATCCGCGGAAGATGGTCGGCCTCGAAGGGTACGGCCTCCGCGTCGACGAGCGCGTCCCCATCGTGCAGCCGGAGAACACCGAGAACGCCGGCTATCTCGGGACGAAGCGCGACAAGCTCGGCCACCTGCTCGCTTCCTGACGCCCACATGGCAGAGTTCAACGGCGTTCCCAACGGGGAGGGACGGCGCTACGCCGTGCTCGCCTCCCGGTTCAACAACCACGTGACGTCGCGCCTCGCCGATGGCGCCATGGACGCCCTCGTGCGCCATGGCGTGGCCTCGGACGACGTGGACCTCGTCTGGGTGCCGGGCGCCTGGGAGCTGCCCTTCGCCGCGCGGCGCCTCGCCGCGACCGACCGCTACAACGCGCTCGTCGTCATCGGTGCCGTGATCCGCGGCGACACGCCGCACTTCGATTTCATCTCCGCCGAGGCGTCACGCGGGGTGATGGACGCGAGCACCGAGTACGACATCCCGATCGGTTTCGGGCTCCTCACCTGCGACACGATGGAGCAGGCCGAGGCGCGCGCCGGGGGCGAGCATGGCAACAAGGGATGGGACGCGGCGATCGCCGCGCTCGAGATGTCGGATCTCTTCGAACGGCTCGATGGCGCGGACGAGGGTTGAGACGCGGGCGCGCGCCCGCGCGCTGCAGGCGCTGTACGCCTGGGACATGCGAGGCAACGCCAGCGGCCAGCTGGAGCGCGTGGCGACACAGGTCTGGGACGATCTCGCCATCACCCCCGACGAGCGTCGGATCGCCGGCCCGATCGTGCGTGCGATCGCCAGCCAGTCGCGGGCGCTGGACGAGCAGCTCGCCGACGTCACCACGAACTGGAGGCTGGAGCGCATCGGCGCCGTGGAGCGCTGCGTGCTCCGCCTCGCCGCCGCTGAGCTGACGATCGGCGACACGCCGCCGCGCGTCGTGATCCAGGAGGCGGTGACGCTCGCCGAGCGCTTCGGCAGCGCCGCGAGCGCGCGGTTCGTGAATGGCGTGCTCGATGCCCTCGCGCGCCGCATGGGGCGCATCTAGTGCGGCTGCTTCTCGTCAACTGGCAATGCCGCGACAACCCGCTGGCCGGGGGCGCGGAGATCCACCTGCACGAGATCTTCGGCCGGCTGGCGGCGCGCGGGCACGAGGTCACGCTGCTGTGCGGCGGTTGGGATGGCGCTGAGCCGCGCACCAGCCTGGATGGGATCGAGGTCGTGCGCGTCGGCACGCGCTACACCTTTCCCTTTCTCGCCCGCAGCGCTTTTCGCCGGCTGCTCACGCGCCGCCAGTTCGACCTGCTCGTCGAGGACGTCAACAAGATCCCGCTCGGCACCACGCGCTGGGGCGGCCCGCCCGTGGTCGCGCTGGTACCGCACCTGTTCGGCGGCACGGCCTTCCAGGAGCTGGCCGCGCCCCTCGCTGCCGCGGTGTGGCTCGCCGAACGACCGCTCGGCCGCGTCTATCGCCACACCCCGTTCCAGGCGATCAGCGTCAGCACCGCTGATGATCTCGCCGCGCGCGGCATTCCGCGCGGCGACGTCGCCGTGATCTATCCGGGGATCGATACGGTCGGCTACACGCCCGGCGCCGGCGACCGCGCACCGCAGCCGACCTTCGCGTATCTGGGGCGCCTCAAGCGCTACAAGGGGGTGCATCACGTCGTGCGCGCCTTCGCGGCGCTGCGCCATCCGACCGCGACCCTCGAGATCGCCGGCGCCGGCGACTACCGCTCCACGCTCGAGCGGCTCGCGGCGTCGCTTGACCTCGGCGAGCGCGTGCGGTTTCTTGGGCGCGTCGGGGAAGCGGAGAAGCGCGATCTCCTTCGCCGGGCCTGGGCGCTCCTGCTGGCCTCGCCCAAGGAAGGGTGGGGGATCACCAACCTCGAGGCGGCGGCGAGCGGCACGCCGGTGGTGGCGTCCAACTCCCCCGGCATTCGGGAATCGGTGCGCGACGGCGAGACGGGCTACCTGGTGCCGCACGGCGACACCGCGGCGATGAGCGCGGCGATGGGACGCCTGGCCGCGGATCCGGCGCTCGTCGCGCGGTTGGGGGTGCAGGCCCGTCGCTTCGCCGAGACGTTCACATGGGAGCGTGCCGCCGAGGAGACGGAGCGCCACCTGCAGCAGGTTCTCACCTCTCGTCGCGTGACCTCGTGAGCACACCTCTCCGTGTCGGTGCGCTGCTGGAGCAGCTCGGGACCCTGCTCGAGCTCGAGCGCGTGCACGGCACGGGCGGCCTGGATCGCACGATCTCCGGCGCCGACGTGTCGAGCCCCGGCCTGGCGCTCGCCGGGTTCGTCGCACGCTTCGCCTCCGAGCGGCTCCAGGTGTTCGGCGAGACGGAGGTGACCTACCTCCATTCGCTCGACGCCGAAACGCGCCGCGCGCATCTCGCGCAGTTCTTCAGCTTTCCCATTCCCTGCGTCTTCGTCACGAAGGGGCTGGCGCTCCCGCCGGAGGTCGCCAGGGAGGCGATGAACGCCGGAGTCGCCGTGCTGCGGTCGTCGCTCAAGACCAACGAGTTCTACAATCGCATCAAGCCCTGGCTCGAGGACTACTTCGCGCCGCAGACGACCCTTCACGGCTCGCTCGCCGACGTCTACGGCGTGGGGCTCCTCTTCATCGGCCAGAGCGGGATCGGCAAATCGGAGTGCGTGCTCGATCTCGTGGAGCGGGGGCACCGCATCGTGGCCGACGATCTCGTCCTCGTGCGGCGGAAGGGGGCCGACATCCTGCTCGGCCGGGGACACGAGCTCCAGCGGCACTACATGGAGATTCGCGGGGTTGGTCTGGTGGACATCCCGGCGATCTTCGGCATTCGGGCCGTGCGTCAGCAGAAGCGCATCGAGGTCGTGGTGCAGCTCGAGGAATGGCGGCAGGATGCGACGTCGGTCACGGTGGAGCGTACGGGGCTCGACGGGGAGACGACCGACATCCTGGGCGTCGCGCTGCCGCGCATCACGGTACCGCTCAATCCCGGGAAGAACATCACGGTGATCGCCGAGGTGATCGCGATGCACCATCTGCTGAAGTGGAGCGGGATCGATCCAGCCGAGCGGTTCAACGCGCGGCTGATCAACCAGATGCGCGACAAGGCGGAGATCAACAAGTACCTGCGGGAGGACCATGAGTGACACGAAGCGCGCGCTCGTCGCGGGGCACGCGGATTTCGCGGCCGGCCTGGTGTCGGCGGTCGACCTCATCACGGGGCGCGGCGCGCTGCTCGTCCCGATCCAGGTCAAGGGCCTCTGTGGCGCGGACATCGAGCAGCTGCTGCGCGACACCATGGACTCGACCGGCGTGCGCATCATCTTCACCGACCTCCAGGCGGGCAGCTGCACCATGGCCGCGCGCCGCGTGCTGCGTCAGATCGGCGAGGGCACGCTCGTCGCCGGCGCCAACCTGCCGATGCTGCTCGACTTCGTCATGTCGTCCGACGGTGGCGGCGCAGCCGCGGCGGCGGCCGCGGAGCGTGGCCGCGCGGCGGTCAGCGTGCACGGGAGCACGGCGTGACGATCGTCCTCAACCGGATCGACGACCGGCTCATCCACGGTCAGGTCGTCGTGGGGTGGGGACAGCCGCTCGACGTGAAGTTCATCGTGCTCGTGGACGACGCCGTGGCCGAGAGCGACTGGGAGCAGGAGCTGTATCGCATGGGCGTCCCTCCGGAGATGGAGGTGCGGTTCCACTCGGCCGAGGGCGCGGTGGCGCACCTGGACGGCTATCGCACCGAGGCGCGCCCGGGCATTCTCGTGACCGGTGACATCGCGACCATGCGGTACCTCGTGCAGCATGGTGGCGTGCGCGACGTGAACATCGGCGGGATCCACCATCGCGCGGGGCGCACGCAGCATCTGCGCTACGTCTTTCTCACCCCGGAAGAGCAGGCCGCCCTCCGCGACCTCGCCGCGCACGGGGCCGTCGTCACGGCGCAGGACGTACCGGCGGCGCGTGCGGTCCCCCTCGAGGAGCTCCTCACCGTTCGGGAGGACGCATGAGAGAGCTGCTGCCGATCTCCCTTCTCGGCGGGATCCTCGGTCTCGACGTCGTCACCTTTCCGCAGTCGATGATCTCGCGCCCGCTCGTCGCGGGGACGGTGGCCGGCGCCTTCGTCGGCGACGCGACCACCGGAGTGCTGGTCGGCGCGACGCTCGAGCTGATCGCGCTGGCGACGCTTCCCTTCGGCGCTTCGCGGTATCCGGAGTGGGGGTCGTCGGCGGTGGTCGGCGGGGCGATCGCCGCGGCGCTGCACACGGGACGCGCCGGCGCGCTGACGATCGGCGTGCTCGCCGCGCTCGCCACGGCGTGGGTCAGCGGGTGGTCGCTTGTCAAGCTGCGGCAGTGGAACGCCTGGCTCGCCCGCCGCAAGCGTCCCGCGCTCGACGCCGGGGCGCGCGGTACGGTGATCGGACTTCAGCTCGCCGGCCTGACCGCCGATTTCGTCCGTGCCGCGCTCCTCACGGCGATCGCGTACGGGCTGCTCTTCCCGGTCGCGCACGCTACCGTCGGCGTCTGGTCGTTCGGCGATCATGTCTCGCGCGCCGTCGTGGTGACGATCTCCGGCGCGGTCGCCGCCGCCGCAGCGTGGACGATCTTTCATTCGGCCCGCCATGCGCGGTGGTATTTCGCCGCCGGATTGGCCGGCGGCCTCCTGCTGCTCTTCGCGCGATGAGCGTCGCCGCCGCTCCGCGAGCCGCCCCCGTGCCGAGCCCCGCGCCCCGGCTGTCGCCGTGGACGTGGGTCACGATCTTCACCCGCATGCTCGCCGTGCAGGGCTCGTGGAACTACGAGACGCTGATCGGCAACGGCATCGGCTTCTGTGTCGAGCCGGCGTTGCGCGCGCTGCCGGGCGGCGTGCACGGTGACGCCTTCAAGGCGGCGATGGTGCGGGAGAGCACCTACTTCAACGCCCATCCGTATCTCGCGGCGGTGGCCGTCGGCGCCCTCGCCCGCGCGGAGCTCTCCGGCGTGCCGGCGGAGCGGATCGAGCGGTTCCGCATCGCGCTGTGCGGGCCGCTCGGCAGCGTGGGCGATCAGCTGGTGTGGGCGGGATGGCTCCCCTTCTGCTCCCTCGTCTCCCTCGTGGCCTTCGGGCTCGGCGCGCGACCACTCGTCGTCGTCCTCACCTTTCTGGCGCTCTACAACGCCGGTCATCTCGCGCTTCGTGCCTGGGGGCTGCACGTTGGGTGGACGCGGGGGCTCGGCGTGGCATCGGCGCTCGGGAATCCGGTCTTTCGTCGTGGTCCGGCTCATGTCGCGCGCGCCGCCGCCGCGGCGGCCGGATTCGCCATCCCCCTCACCGCCGCCAGGGTCGTCGACGGCAGCGCGTCGCTGCTCGCCCTCGTCCTCGGATCGCTCGGCGTCGTCGCCGTGCTGCTGGTCCGCCTGCACGGCCGTGTGGAAGGGTGGAAGCTGTCGCTGGTGCTGATCGCCCTCTTCGCTCTCATCTCGGTGGCCCGCTGATGGTGGAACGCACAGTCCAGATCGTCAACAAGAACGGGCTCCATGCCCGGCCGGCCGCCGAGATCGTGAAGGTCTCCGCGAAGTTCCAGAGCGAGATCACCCTCGTGAAGGACGGCATGGAGGTGAACGGCAAGAGCATCATGGGCGTGATGATGCTCGCGGCGGAGTGCGGCTCCTCGATCGTGCTTCGCGCCAACGGCGCGGATGCCGACGCGGCGGTCGATGCGCTGGCGGAGCTGATCGTGAACAAGTTCGGGGAGCGGTAGTGGAGCGCACGATCCGTGGCATCCCGGCCTCGCCGGGCATCGTCGTGGGCCAGGTGCACCTCCTGCGCTGGGAGGTCCCCGACGTGCGCCATCGGATCATCCCGGACGAGCAGGTGCCGGGCGAGATCGAGCGCCTGCACGCCGCGATCGCCCGTGCGAAGGAGCGGCTGCGGCATCTTCGGCAGCGGGTGGAGTCGACGGCCGGCGCAGAGGAAGCGGCGATCTTCGACGTGCAGATGTCGATCCTCGACGACCGCGAGCTCACCCGCGGCATCGAGGAGCTGATCCGCCAGAACCTCGGCGCCGAGAAGGCGTTCGACCTCGTGATGCTCGAGTGGCGCACCCGGTTCGCGCGCGCGTCGGCGGCGATGCTGCGCGAGCGGGTCGGTGACCTCACGGACGTGCACATCCGCGTGCTCTCGCTGCTGATGGGACTTCCGGACCACGATCCGGTCGACCTGCCTCCCGGGAGCCAGGCGGTGCTCGTCACGCACGACCTGACGCCGAGCCTCACCGTCCAGCTGGATCGCGGCTCGATCACGGCGATCGCGACGGACGCGGGGACGCGCACGTCGCACGTCGCGATCCTGGCGCGCTCGCTCGGGCTGCCCGCGGTCGTGGGCCTCCGCAACGCGACGACCCAGCTCAGCGGAGGCGAGCGCGTCGTGCTGGACGGCGGCACGGGGATGCTGGCGATCAACCCGACGGATGCGGAGATCGACGCCTATCGCGAGCGCCAGCGCGAGGAGGAGATCGCCGAGGCGGCGCTCGCCGAGCTCGCGGCGGTGGAGGCCATCACGGTGGACGGCGTGCGCGTCACGCTGCGCGCCAATGTCGACATCCCCGAGGAGGCCGAGGCGGCCGCCAAGAGTGGTGCGGAGGGCGTGGGGCTCATGCGGACCGAGTTCCTCGTCGTGGGACGCGCGTCGATGCCGGACGAGGACGAGCAGTACCGCGCCTATCGGCGGGTGGTGGAGGCGTTCGCCGGCAAGCCCGTCGTCATCCGGACCTTCGACATCGGCGGCGACAAGCTGCCGGCGGGCGGCTTCCCATCGGAGCCGAATCCATTTCTCGGCTGGCGGGCCATCCGGATGTGCCTCGACCAGCCGGAGATGTTCCGCTGCCAGCTCCGCGCCCTGCTGCGCGCCGCGGTGCATGGCGATCTCCGGATCATGCTGCCGCTGATCGTCACCCTCGACGAGGTGCTCGCGGCGCGCCAGCAGCTCGACGTCGCGGCGGCCGAGCTCAAGGAGCGCGGCGTCGCCTTCCGGATCGACGTGCCGCTCGGCGTGATGATCGAGACGCCGGCGGCCGCCGTCGCGGGCGACACGCTCACCCGCGACGTGGACTTCTTCAGCATCGGGACGAATGACCTGGTGCAGTACACCCTCGCCGTCGATCGCGGGAACGCGAACCTGGCGCCGCGCTTCACTCCCCTCCATCCCGCCGTGCTGCGGCTCATCAAGCGGACGGTGGAGGTCGCGGAGCTCGGGGAGATCGACGTCGCCGTGTGCGGCGAGATGGCCTCGCAGCCGCTGATGGCCTTCGCGCTGCTCGGCCTGGGCGTGCGCCAGATGAGCGTCGCGCCGCGGTCGGTGCCGCTCGTGAAGCGCATCGTGCGCAGCGTGACCGAAGCGCACGCGAAGCTCGCCGCGTCGGCCGCGCTGCGGGCGCGCACGGCCGACGAGGCGCGCCACGAGCTGGCGCGTCGGCTCGCCGACGCGATCGGGGATTCGCGGTTCCTCTACGACGGGTTGCCCGGGGTGGATTGATCCGCTTTCTTTCAGCGGCGCCGTCGTCGACGGCCTTGGGGCCCGGCAGCATGGTGTCGGGCCCTCTTTCTTCCTCTCCAACGATCAGTGGGGAATCCCGTGTTCGATCGTAGTCTCTTCACCTCCGAATCCGTCACCGAAGGGCATCCCGACAAGGTCGCCGACGCCATCTCGGATGCCGTCCTCGACGCCCTCCTCAGCGAAGATCCGGCGTCGCGCGTCGCCTGCGAGACCCTCGTCACCACGGGCCTCTGCGTCATCGCCGGCGAGATCACGACCAAGGCCTACGTCCACCTGCCGGACATCGTGCGCGACACGATCCGGCGCATCGGCTACACCGACGCCGGCTTCGGCTTCGACAGCAACACCTGCGCGGTGATGAGCACGATCGACCGCCAGTCGCCCCACATCGCGATGGGCGTCGACACCGGCGGCGCCGGCGACCAGGGGATGATGTTCGGCTACGCGACCGACGAGACCCCCGAGCTCATGCCGATGCCGATCATGCTCGCGCACCAGCTCACCCGCGCGCTCGCCGAGCGGCGCAAGAGCGGGGACCTCAAGTGGCTGCGCCCCGACGGGAAGTCGCAGGTCACGGTCGTGTACGAGGACAACGAGCCGGTGGCGGTGGACACGGTCGTCATCAGCACCCAGCACGCCGACGACATCTCGAACGCCAAGCTGCACAAGGCGATCATCAGCGACGTCATCGAGGCGACGATTCCGAGCGAGCTGCGGCCGAAGAAGATCAAGTACCACATCAACCCGACCGGCCGCTTCGTCATCGGCGGTCCGCAGGGCGACGCCGGCCTCACCGGCCGCAAGATCATCGTCGACACCTACGGCGGGATGGGACGGCACGGGGGTGGCGCCTTCAGCGGGAAGGATCCCTCCAAGGTCGATCGCTCGGCCTGCTACGCGGCGCGGTGGGTGGCCAAGAACATCGTGGCGGCGAAGCTCGCCCGGCGATGCGAGGTCCAGGTGGCGTACGCCATTGGCGTGGCCGAGCCCGTCTCGGTCCGCGTCGACACCTTCGGCACGAACACCGTGCCCGAGGCGCGGATCCTCGCTGCGGTCCAGGAGAACTTCGACCTGACCCCGAAGGGGATCGCCGCGGCGCTCGACTTGCGCAAACCGATCTACAGCGCCACGGCGGCGTACGGCCACTTCGGCCGCACGCCCGAGAAGAACCCGTCCGGCCGCTCGGCCGGCACGCTGTTCACCTGGGAGCGGACCGACAAGGCCTCCGCGCTCCGGCGGGCCGCGCAAGCCGAGCGGTAACGTGCACCGGGCGGCCGCCGGCACCGTGGCGGCCGCCTCGTGCAGGAAGGATCGATGATCGAAGTCACCGTCTCGCGGCTCGGCCTCGACAGCTCGACCAACTCGTACGTCGTCGTGCTCCAGGAGCGCGACGGCACCCGGCTGCTGCCGATCTGGATCGGGCAGCCGGAGGCCGAGTCGATCGTGATGCACATGCACAACGTCAAGCGCTCGCGCCCGCTGACGCACGATCTCGTGCGCAGCCTCATCGTCGGGATGGGGGCACAGCTTCGCCGGGTGCAGATCACCCGCGTCGAGAAGAGCACCTACTACGCCGAGCTGCACGTCCAGCGGGGGACTGAGCTGGTGCAGATCGACGCGCGTCCGTCGGACAGCATCGCCGTGGCGCTGCGCCTGTCCGCCCCGATCTACGCCGCCGAGTCGCTGCTCGTCGAGCCTGGCGACGACGCCGAGGACAGCGAGGAGGACAGCTCGTCCGAAGAGCCCGACCTCGGGCTCTCCGACACCGAATCGCGCGATGACGCCGAGCTCTCGGCGGAGCAGCTCAAGGCGTACCTGGAGAATCTTCGTCCTGAAGACTTCGGAAAGTTCAATCCGTGAGCGCGTGAGGCTGCGCGCCCTCGCCTGGGGCCGCGCCCTCGTCCTGCTGGTGCTGTGCGGCGTCTCCGCTCGCGCCCAGCTCCCGGTGCCGGACGCACCACCCGTGGACGCCGTCGTGTCGGGGCGCGTGGTGACGCCCGGCCGGGAGCGGGAGATCGGCATGCCCGGTGTGATGGTGACGGTGCATCGCGTCGGGCCGGATACGGCCGGCGCGCTGGACAGCGCCCGCACCGACGCGGGAGGACGCTACACGATCCGCTATCGGCGGTTCGGCAGCGACGAAGCGGTGTACTTCGCGGCGGCGCTGCACCACGGCATCGCCTACTTCTCGTCGCCGCTGCGCGGCGTTCGGGCCAACGCCGACGACGCCGAGATCACCGTGTTCGACACGACGTCGGGGCCGGTGACGCTCACCGTGCAGGGGCATCATCTCGTCGTCGGCGCGCCGAAGCCCGACGGGGGGCGCCAGATCGTCGAGGTGTACGAGCTGTCGAACGACACGACGGTCACGCTCGTTGGGCGGGACTCGCTCGCCGCCATCTGGAGCGCGCCGATCCCGCACGACGCGACCGGGTTCGCCGCCGGCCAGGGCGACGTCTCGCCGGTGACGCTCGAGCGGCGCGGCGATCGCGTCACCCTCGCCGCCGCCTTCGGGCCCGGGGTGAAGCAGCTCAGCTACAGCTATACGCTGCCGGCGCGAGCGTTTCCGTTGACGTTCGCGCACGAGCGGTTCACCGGCGTGTTCGAGGTGTTGCTGGAGGAGCCCAGCGCCCAGGTGCGCGCTACGGGGCTGCGCTCGATGGGCGAGGTGACGACGCAGGGGCGGCAGTTCAAGCGTTTCCTGGCGCAGAGCGCGCCGAAGGGCGAGACGGTGCGGATCGACGTGCCGGTCACCAGCGCCGGCACGCGAACGACGGTGCTCGTCAGCGTCGCCATCGTGATCGCGCTGACGATGGTCGCCACGCTCGCGCGGGCGCTGCTCAGGCGTCGCGCGCCGCGTGACGACCGGCCCGCGGCGGCGGAGTCGGTGGAAACACTTGCCGCGGCGATCGCGGCGCTGGATGCGCGGCACGACGCGGGGGACGCCACGCTGGACGACGGCGCATATACGCGCGAGCGTGCGGCGTTGAAGGCACGGTTGTCGGCGTCGCTTGCCGCGCGTGGCGACGCGTCGTAGATTCCCCGCACAATTCGACGCGAACGGGGACACGGAAGCCGGTGCAACGCCGGCGCGGCCCCGCCACTGTAACGGGCAGCTGTACGCGCGACCCTCCACACGCCACTGACTGCGGTCGGGAAGGCGGGGCGGCGCGGCCCGGAGCCAGGAGACGACTCCGTCCGCGCTACGTTCACAGGTCCTCGGGGGAGGGCTGAGACGACACGTCGCCGGCACGACCGTCCCGCCGCGCGCCGTCCGGATCGGGCACTTTCCCAGGTGGAGGGTGCCCGTCGTGTTTCCATCCCCGATCCTCGTCCGCGCCGCGCTCCGCCGTTCCGGCGTGGGCGTCATGCTCGCCACGCTCGCCACGCTCGCCCTGCTCGGCGCGTGCGAGCGACGCGCGGCCGTGCTGCGCGATCCGACGGTCGACGACTTCGGGGACACGGTCGCCGTGTCGGCGGCGCCGCGTCGCATCGTCTCGCTCAATCCCACCACCACCGAGCTGCTCTACGCGATCGGCGCCGGGTCGCGGCTCGTCGGCCGCACGACCTACGATCGCATCCCGGCCGAAGTGGCGAGAGTGCCGGACCTCGGCCCCGGCTTGCGCCCGAACGTCGAGGCGGTGCTCGCCGCGCGGCCCGACCTCGTGATCCTCTACGCGAGCCAGGACAACCGTGATGCAGTGCGCCGGCTTCGCGCCGCCCACGTGTCCACCGTCGCCTACCGCGTCGACCGCGTCGCCGACTTCGCGCGCGTGACGGAGGCGCTCGGCCGCCTCACCGGCGATACCGCGGCGGCCCGCGCGACGATCGACAGCGTCGGGCGTACGCTGGCGACCACGCTCGCCACGACCGCATCGCTGCCGCGGCCGCGGGTTTTCTGGTTCCTCTGGGAGAGCCCGCTGCTCGCCGTCGGCGGCGGGAGCTGGCTGAACGAGCTCCTGCACGTCGCCGGGGCGCGCAACGTGTACGACTCGCTGCCGCAGCCCTCGCCCGCCGTGACCTTCGAGGATCTGCTGCGCCGCGATCCGGACATCGTGCTCGCCTCGCCGACGACGCGCGCCAGGATGCTGGCGGATCCGAAGTGGCGAACGCTGCGCGCCGTGCGCGAGGGGCGGGTGCTGGTGTTCGACACGACGATCGTCAACGGCCCGTCGGCGCGGGTCGGCGCGAGCGCGGTGGGACTCGCCCGTCTGCTGCATCCCGACGCGGTGTCCCGGTGACCCCAGCGCGATGGCTGCTGCTCGTGCTGGCGCTCGCCCTGGCGATGCTCGCCGGCGTGATGTTCGGCACGTTGCAGCTCTCGGCGGCCGACGTGGTGCGCGGCGTGCTCGGCATCGGCGCCCCGACGCCGATCGCCGTCGTGCGTGAGCTCCGGCTGCCGCGGGTGCTCCTCGCGACGCTCGTCGGAGCGGGGCTGGGCGCCGCGGGTGCCGCGCTCCAGGGCGCGACGCGGAACGCCCTCGCCGAGCCGTATCTGCTCGGCGTCTCCGGGGGCGCCGCGGTGGGCGCCGTGGTCGCCGT
>JABFYH010000079.1 GCA_013361335.1 Gemmatimonadaceae bacterium
CGGCACCGTGCAGCCGGCGCCGAGCGACGACGGCGCACGTCGTTCGGGCTGGCGGCGGCTCCGCCCCGAGGGAAAGCGACGCGAATACCTGCGCGACTACCTGCGCTGGCTCGGCCCCCTGCGCGGCGCGCTGGCGCTCGTGTTCGTGCTCGCCCTCGTGCGCGCGGGGCTCGAGATGGTCGAGCCGCTCTTCATGCGCTACATCGTCGACCGCGTGCTGCTCGACCGCACGCTCGACACCGCGCACCGCCTCACCCGGCTGCACGTCGCGGGGCTGACCTTTCTCGTCGTCATCGTCGTCTCCAGCCTCGTCAACCTGACGAAGGACTACCGGCAGCGGCTGCTCAACGTCCGCGTCATGCTCTCGCTGCGGAAGGCACTGTTCGACCGGCTGCTGCATCTCCCGCTGCCGCGCCTCTGGGACATGAAGACGGGGGGCATCCTCTCGCGCCTCACCGGCGACATCGATACCACTACGGGCTTACTGCAAATGGCCGTCGTGTCGCCCGCGATCTCTGTCATTCGGTTGGTGATCGCCATCGGGCTGCTGCTCTCCCTCAACTGGCGGCTCGCTCTCACGGCGCTGGCGATCATTCCCGGCGTGCTGCTGATGAGCCTCGTCTTCGCGCGCCGGGTGAAGCCGATCTATCGGTCGGTGCGCAAGGACGCCGAGGAAATCGATGGCAGAGTAGGAGAGACTTTTTCCGGGATCCGCGTCGTGCGCGCCTTCCGCGGCGAGCCGCGTGAGCGGCAGGACTACATGCGCGGGCGCCACACGGTGCTGCGCAAGGAGCTGTTCGCCCACCGGCGCGAGCTGGTGCTGTGGGGCTCGTGGGGGCTGCTGATGAGCGCCGTGAACGTCGCGATCGTCTGGTACGGCGGCTTGCTGTATACCGGAGGACGCGCGTCGATCGGCGACATCATGGCCTTCCAGTGGTATTCGTTCCTGCTGCTCAACCCGGTGTGGAGCATCGTGAACACCTTCTCCGAGCTCCAGCGCTCGCTCGCGGCGATGGAGCGGGTGTTCGAGGTGCTGGCGATGGACGACGACAAGCCGGACCGCCCGGGCGCGGTCGAAGCGCCGAGGGTGGTGCGCGAGCTGCGGCTGGAGAACATCGAGTTCGAGTATCGCCCCGGGCTGCCGGTCGTGCGCGACCTGAACGTCACGGTGCCGGGCGGCACGGTGGTCGCCCTCGTGGGGCGGAGCGGCGCGGGGAAGACGACGGTGACGGATCTCGTCGCCCGCTTCCACGACCCGACGGGTGGCCGGATCCTGCTCAACGGGATCGACATCCGCGATCTCACCCTGCGCAGCTATCGCGACCTCCTCGCCCTGGTGCAGCAGGAGGTCTTCCTGTTTGACGGATCGGTGGCGGACAACATCGCGTATGGCCGCCACGACGCGACCCAGGCCGACGTGGAGGACGCGGCGCGCCGAGCGAACGCGCACGAGTTCATCGTGCGCCTCCCGGAAGGCTACGAGACGTTCATCGGCGAGCGCGGGGTGAAGCTGTCAGGGGGGCAGCAGCAGCGGCTGGCGATCGCGCGGGCGATCCTGGCCTCGCCGCAGATCCTGATCCTCGACGAGGCGACGAGCAACCTCGACACGGAGAGCGAGCAGCTGATCCAGGCGTCGATGGCGGATCTGCTGGCGGGACGCACGACGTTCGTGATCGCGCACCGCCTGTCGACGATCCGCCGCGCCGATCTCATCCTGCTGCTCGACGAGGGGCGCGTGGTGGAGCGCGGAACGCACCGCGAGCTCATGGCCGCGCGCGGGGGCTACTACGACATGGTCGTGCGCCAGATGGAATCGGACGCGCACGGCCTTCACGGCGGCGTGCTTCAGTAGCCGTTCAGGCTTCGAGCGACGCGGTCGGCCCGACCGCCGTCTCTCCACCGATACCCGCCACCGCATCCCCACGCCGTACCGCTCACGCCGCAACGCCGCACGCGCACGGTTCACGGTTCACGGTTCACGGTTCACGGTTCACGGTGGACGCGACCCGCGCGCATCACGAACGTCGGCCGTCGCAGCACCGTAATGTCGCGCAGTGGGTCTCCGTCGACGGCGATCAGGTCGGCGTCGAGACCGGGAACGACGGCGCCCGTCCGGTCGCCGAGGCCGAGCGCTCTCGCGGCTCGGGACGTGGCCGATACCAGGGCGTCCATGGGAGGCTGCCCGGCTTCTGTCACCCGACAGACGAGCTCCTCGGCGTTGCGGCCATGCGCGCCGGCGACGGCGTCGCTCGAGAGGACGATATCGAGCCCCGGGACCGCGAGCGCGCGGCGAAACAGCGCGCGGGCCTGAGGGAGCGCGTCGGCGAGCACGGCGAAGCTCTCCGGAGGGAACCCCGACCGACCGAAGACACGGCGGTGGTCGAGGTAGTTCTGGAAGACGAGACAGACCTGCGGCCCGAAGATGGTGTGCGACGACGCGAGGCGCTGGAGGTCCGCGTCGGTGGCCTGAAGACCATGCTCGATCTCGGTGCAGCCGGCCAGCGTGGCGGCGCGGACGCTCTGCGCGGTCATCGCGTGCACCACCGTTCGCAATCCGACGGCGTGCGCTTCGCCACAGATCGCAGCGAGCTGCGCGTCGCTCAGCGTCTGCGGCTCCGCGGTGGCGCCGAGTCCGCCGGAGGCGAACAGCTTGATCAGGTCCGCGCCGCGGGCGCGGTGCTGTCGCACCGACTCCCGCAGCTCGTCGGGAGTGAGCCGCGGGTCGAGGATGGGGTCGAGCGAGGTGAGCACTCGCGGGCCGGGCAGGTCGCCGCGGGCGATGGCGTCGCGGATCGACCCGTCCTCCGGCCCGCCCACGCTCTGCACCGTCGTGAAGCCTGCCAGGAGCATCGCGCGCGCGTTCGCCGCGATGGCACGCAGCGCGACCTCGGGCGCGCGGCGGTCGATGCCGACCTGCAGCACGCTGTCGCGGTCGAACCACCAACCGAGGTGGACGTGCGCGTCGATGAGGCCGGGCATCAGCGTGCGGGCGCCGAGCTCGTAGCTCGGACGCGTGATCTGCCGCGCCGCGGCACCGGTGTCGACGCGCGCGATTCGCCCCTCGCGCACCGTGACGACGACGTCGTGCAGCACGCCGCCGCGTCCGTCGATCAGCTGCGCCGCCCGAATGGTCAGCCCGCCGGTGTCGGCGGGCGCGGCCCCGTCGCCGATCCGGCGCGCGAGAAACTCCATCGTCTCGCGCCAGCTCGATCGCCCCTGCGGCGTGTCCACGATGCCGAAGGAGTGACCGCCGGGCGGGTTGTGGAACTCGCGATAGGTGTAGAGCCCCGCCGCGTCCTTCCCCGCCGCGTGCATCGCGTCGCGCAGGAGCCGGTTCTCCTCGATGAACACGTCCCGATCGTTGTCCGCGGCGTGCACGAGCACCGGCACGCGGAGCTCCGACGCGTGCATCGTCGGCGAGCGGGCGAGATAGGGTAACGGGTCGTCATGCAGCGGCGAGCCGTAGCTCGGTTGGCCGACGAACTCCGCCTCGTACCATGGCGGATGCGTACGCATCCGCGTCGGCAGATCGGCCACCGGCACGTGCGCCACCGCCACCCGAAAGAGCTCGGGGTGACGGACCACGGCGAGCAGCGCGATGTATCCACCATGACTGTAACCCATGATCGCCATGTGACCGAGGTCGGCCTGCGGGACGAAGCGCTGGAGGTAGTCGCGCGCCGCCAGCACGTCGTCGACCTCACGCCCGCCGTAGTCGATCGCCTCGTAGAACGCGCGACCGTAGCCGGTGCTGCCTCGATACTCCGGTGCGGCGACGACGTAGCCCGCCCGCACCAGCGCGCGCACCTGCGCCAGGTGCGCGAGGCCGAAGTCGCCGTGCAGGCCACCGTGCACGAACAGGATCGTCGGATAGCGGCGCCCACTGTCGCTCGGCGCAAACAGATAGGCGGGGATAGTCGTCCCGTCGTCGACGACGTAGGCGATCTTGCGCACGACCATCTCGCCGCCAAGGGTGCGCGTGAAGACGTCGTCCACGGCGCGCTTCTGAGCGATCTGCGTCGCGAACTCGGCCGCGAGCGCGGAATCGCTGCGCGTAGCCGAGTCGGACGGGGCGGCGCGCGTGGATAGGCGCGCGTCCTGCGCGGCCAGCTGGCCGGCAGCGGGCACCCAGAGGACGGCGAGCACGGCGAGCACGGCGGCGTGCCGGGCCGGCCGGGTGGAAGAGCGATGCATCGGGTTACCAGCCGGAAGCGCGAGGAATGCGAAAGCGGGCAGCGCAAAGGACATTCCCGACTGTCGGGCGCTCGGCCCTCGGCCATATTACCGGCGCCCGCCCCGCACCGCCCCTGGCCGCCGGTCACCGATCGAGGATTCATGCGCGCGCTCGTCCCGCTTCTCTTCGTTCCCGCGATGCTCGGCGCACAGCTGTCCGGTGCCGCGCGTCAGGTGCCGGACCCGGGGGTCGTCGCCACCGGGCAGCGGATCACACCGGCTGGCGTGCGCACCGTCGTCACCGGGAAGGTCGGCGGCGTGCGATTCGGCGCGTCGTCCGACGACATCTGGATCGCGGCGCCCGGCGTCGTGCACCATGTCGCGTGGCGCGACAACCGGACGCTCGCCCGCATCCGGCTCGACGGCCGCACCGGCATCTTCGCGCTCACCCCCGATCCAACGACGGGACGAATGCTCGCGTCCTCGGTCGGCCGGTTCGCGCCGCGCGGGCCGGCGGTCGCGCAGGTGAGCTTCCTCGACGCGGCGACCCGCGGCGACACCGCCATGCCGCGTTTCACCTCCGGCGCGCTCGGCGACTACATGGCCGGCGCCCCGGCCGTCGCGCGGCGCGCCGGTCCCGATGGCGTGCGCCTCGCCATCGTCCCCCTGCCAGCGAACGATTCGCTCGTCGTCCTCAACGCCGAGACCGGCGCGCGTATCCGCGCGATCGCCCTCGGCGTCGAGCCGATCGCGGCGGTGATCTCCGCCGACTCGCGCGTGGGGTACGTCAGCATTCTCGGCGGCCCGAAGCCGCGCGCCGGCGCGCGCGCGTCGGCCCAGTGCTGCGACCCGCGCGCCGAGGCGGTGCGCGTCGACGCCCGCGGGATTGCCGAGGCGGGGAGCGTGAGCCGAGTCGATCTGGCGACCGGACGCGTGACGAGGGAGATCGCCGTGGGACGCCATCCCACCGCCCTGGTGTGGGACGAGCGGCGCGACCGACTGTACGTCGCCGCAGGCAACTCCGACTCGGTCGCGGTGATCGATACGCGCGCCAACGCCGTGGTGCGGCAGATCGCGATCGCGCCATTCCGCGAGCGGAAGATCGGGCTCGCGCCGACGGCGCTGGCACTCGCCCCGGACGGTGCGACGCTCTACGTGACGCTCGGCGGCGTGAACGCGGTCGCCGTGTACGACGTCCGCGACTCGAGCGGCCCTGCTGTCTTCCGCGGTCTCGTCCCGACGTCGTGGTATCCGTCGACGATCGACGTCAGCGCCGATGGACAGCTCCTCGCCGTCGGGTCGCTGTTCGGCGTCGGGTCGGGGGACGCGACGAGTCACGGACTGCGCGGCCGGTACGTGCACGCCGTGCGCGGCGCGGTCGACGTGATTCCGGTGCCAGGCGCCGCGGAGCTCGCGGCGTACACGGTGGCGGTCGCCGGCAACAACCGCCTTGCGCTGGCCACGGATGCGTCTCGCGGTACGCCGGGCAGTCTGCGGGCGGCGGCGCGTGCCGTCCCCGAGCGGCCGGGCGACCCTTCGCTCATCGATCACGTCGTCTTCGTCGTCCGCGAGAATCGCACCTTCGATCAGGTGCTCGGCGACCACGATCGCGGCGCCCGCGACAGCACGCTGGTGATGTACGGGCGCGACGTGACGCCCAACGCCCATGCGCTCGCGCGGCAGTTCGTGACGCTCGACCACTTCTTCGCCTCCGGAGGCAACTCCGCCGACGGGCACCAGTGGCTGACCCAGGCCAACGAGACGGACTATCCGATCTGGCCGCTCTATTACGGGCGCAGCTATCCGTCGGAGGGGAACGACGCCCTCGCCTATTCCTCCGGCGGATTCCTCTGGGAGGCGGCGCGCGCGAAGGGAAAGCGCGTCGCGGTGTTCGGCGAGTACGCGCCGGCACCGCAGGTCTCGTCGGACACGGTGCGGCGCCGGCTGTTCGCGCAGTACATGGAGCGGCCGAACGACTTCGCCTTCCATCGCACGCTGCTCAGGCAGCGCTACACCACGAAGTCACCGATCCCGTCGCTCGACCGGGAGCTCGCGCGCGAGTATCCGGGGTGGACGCTGGAGGTACCCGACGTCGTCAAGGCGGGCGACATCCTGGCGCATCTCGCCGACTGGCAGGCGAGCGGCCAGATGCCGAACCTCGTGATGGTCATCCTGCCGAGCGATCACACCGAGGGGACGTCACCAGGCTGGTGCACGCCGCGCGCCTGTGTCGCCGACAACGATCTCGCGCTCGGCAAGCTCGTGGAAGGGTTCTCGAAGTCCCGCTTCTGGCGACAGATGGCGATCATGGTCGTCGAGGACGATGCGCAGGACGGCGTCGACCACGTCGACGGCCACCGCACCGTGGCGCTCGCGATCTCTCCCTACACCCGGCGAGGCACCGTCGACTCGACGACGTACACCCAGCCGTCGATGGTGAAGACGATCGAGCTGATGCTCGGCCTGCCGTCGATGTCGATCTTCGATCTCACGGCGACGGACATGCGCGCGAGCTTCGTCGGTGCCGGCGAGAGGCCCGACTTCACTCCGTACCTGGCACTCACGCCGGTGCAGTCGCTGCTGGAGCTGAACCAGCGCACCGGCTCGATCCGCGGTCGCTTCGCCGAGGAGCGACGGGTCGCCGCGCGCGCCTCGGCGCGGATGTCGTTCGACGGGCCCGACGAGGCCCCGACGGGCACGCTCAACCGGATCCTCTGGCACGACGCGCGCGGCTGGGAGATGCCGTACCCATCGGTGAGGCGCGCGCTCTTCCTCCCGATGGCGGTCGAGGTCGAGGACGACGATCGACCGCGGAAGCCGCGGTAGCGCTGTCCTCTGTACCCGGACCCATATTCCCCGCCGCACCCCCAACGACCACGCCACCGTGACCGCGACTTCCGCTCCCGCACACTCAGGCGCCGCGCATCTCGCCGACCCCGACCACCATCCGTCGTTCACGAAGGGTGTCTTCCTCGGCGAGATCCGCGAGGACCTCGTCTTCCCCTTCCCCGTCCTCGCGCCCGACGAGCGCGAGGCGCTCGGGATGATCCTCGGCTCGTTCCAGGCGTTCGCGGCGGACACGATCGACTCGCATCGACTCGACAGCGAGGGGAGGTTTCCCGACGCCGTGCGCAAGGGGATGCATGAGCTCGGCCTCATGGGGATGAACATCCCGGAGGCATACGGCGGCTTCGGCGCGTCGGCGAAGGTGTTCAATCGCGTCTTCGGTGAGATCGGCGCGACGGATCCCGCGCTGGCGGTGTACTTCGGCGCCCACCAGTCGATCGGCTGCAAGGCGATCACGCTGTTCGGCACGGGGGAGCAGAAGCAGCGCTGGCTCCCGCGCTGCGCGAGCGGCGAGATCGTAGCGGCCTTCTGTCTCACCGAGCCGGGCTCGGGATCGGATGCGCAGGCGATGACGACCGCCGCGACCCCTGACGCCAAGGGGGACTCGTACACCATAACAGGCACGAAAATCTGGATCTCCAATGCCGGCTATGCAGGCCTCTTCACCGTGTTCGCCAAGGTCCCGGTGACGGTCGACGGAAAGACGAAGCACCGCGTCACCGCCTTCGCCGTCGACGCGACCCTGCCGGGAATCTCGCTCGGCCAGCCCGAGCAGAAGATGGGGATCAAGGCATCGGATACCAGAACCGTGACGTTCGACAACGTGGTGGTCTCCGCGGCAGACCGTATCGGTGAGGTCGGTCAGGGGTTCAAGATCGCGCTCGAGGTGCTGAACTCCGGACGCCTCGGCCTGGCCGCGGGCTCGTCGCTCGGCGCGCGCAAGATCATGCGCGTCGCGCTGGAGTACGCGAAGCAGCGCACGCAGTTCGGCCGGCCGATCGGCTCGTTCGAGATGATCCAGCACAAGATCGCGCTGAACGCGGCCGAGACCTACGCGTCGGACTCGGCGTGGATGCTGACGGCGGGGATGGTGGATCGCGGCGGGGTCGACTTCTCGCTCGAGACGGCCTGCTGCAAGATCTTCGCGAGCGAGCTGGCCTTCCGCGCCAGCAACGATGCGCTGCAGATCGCCGGCGGGATCGGCTACTCCAAGGAGTACCCGTACGAGCAGGCGGTGCGGGATTCGCGGATCAACCTGATCTTCGAGGGAACGAACGAGATCCTGCGCGCGCTGATCGCGCTGACGGCGCTCCAGCAGCCGGGCGAGCGGCTGAAGGCGCTCGGCAAGGCGTTCAAGGATCCGCTCCATTCGATCGGGGCGATCGGCTCGTTCGTCGCGGGGCGGGCGAAGCGGCAGATCGTCAAGCCGTCGTTCACCCGAGTGCACGAGGCGTTGGCCGGGGAGGCGGAGACGGTGGCGGGGATCATCCACGATCTCGCGCTCGCGGTGGAATCGCTCCTGATGCGCCATGGCAAGGCGGTGATCGAGCAGCAGTTTCTGCAGCTCCGCCTCGCGAACGCGGCGATCGACATCTACCTCGCGGTCGCCACCCTTTCACGGACGACGTGGGAGATCGAGCGCGCGGGCTCGGTGGAGGCAGCGAGCGCGGAGCTCGACTGCGCACGGGTGTTCATCCCGGCCGCGATGCGCCGAGCGCGGCGGAGCATCCGCGCGCTGCGCGCCAATCAGGACGCACGTCTGAAGAAGATCGCCGAGCGGGCGCTCGAGGAGACCGACCTGGCGCCGACGACACCGACCGATCGGTGAACCGTTGGTCGTGAACCGTTCACGTCTCGCTCAACCAGGTTTCGGGACTTACGGTTTTTCCGACGTAGAACTTCCCGAACTCGGCGTATTGGGCGCTGACCTCGTCGAAGCGCATGTCGGTGACGATCTTCTTGAACGCCAGGGGATCGGACGCGAACAGCGTGACCCCCCACTCCCACGCGTCCAGGCCGATCGCGCCGCTGATCACCTGCACGACGCGCCCCGCGTGGCCGCGGCCCGTCAGGCCATGCGCCATCATCAGGCGGCTGCGCTCCTCGAGTGAGAGCGCATACCAGTTCTGTCCGGGGGCGCGACGCTTGGACATCGGGTAGAAGCAGACGTACGGCATCTCTGCCGGCTGCACCGGGAACAACCGGCGCTGTACGTGCGGGCTCGCGCGCTCGGCCTCCACGCGCCGCGCCATCTCGGCACGGTGGGCCTCGTCGCCGACCGCGCCGCCGCGAGCCGCGGCGGCGGTGGCGAGCTGCGCGCTCGCGTGATAGAGGCCGGCCTCGGTCACGCTGAGGAAGCTGTCGACCGGCACGAGCGCGTCGAACAGTGCGATGGCCGCGAGCGCGCGCTGCGCGGCGCCCAGGTCCTCGAGTGTGGGGCGGAAGTGCAGGAAGAGGACGTCGGCGACGCTGCCGATCAACGGCACCACCGCGCTCCAGCCACCCGCCACCGGCGTCGCGAGGCGATGCAGCACCTCCGTGGCTTGGCGGTGCAGCACATGCCGCTGGTCCGGGGCGACCGCGCGCGCCGCGGCGCGGTCCCAGCGCATCATCTGGTGAAGGACGTACCAGCCCTCGGTCGTCTCGGGCGGGTGGGCGCGCGTCTGCTGGGTGATGTCGGGCATCGTGCCCGAAAGATGACCAGCGACGCGCGCCGCCAGAAGCGGGACGCGAACCCTGTCGCTAGTTCTGGAGCCCGGAGAGGGTCGAGATGTCCACCGCGACGGTGCTGCGTGCCGCCGGCCGAGCCTCGCGGCAGTAGCGCTCGAGGCAGGCCTCGTCGCAGCGCAGCCAGTCGAGCGGGATCGGCGTCAGCCGGCGCTTCTCCGCTCTCGCCTCGAAGCACAGCCACCCGTCGTCGAGGCCGGCGATCAGCGCAGGACGTTTGCCCGCGCGAACGCGGCGGTCGTTCGCCCGCCGCTCCTGAGCGACGAACCCGGCGATCGCCGAGGCGCGGCGCCGCTCCGTCCCGCGCCGCTCCGCGAGGTGCGGGACGACATCCCACGTCTGCCAGTCGATCCCCTGCGAATCCCTGAAGGTGCGGTAGCCCATGCGTACCTCTCATCACTCGGCGGTCGCGGCGTTGCACGTGCGGTCGCGCTCGCTACGTCCACCTGCCAGGACTGATTCAAGCAGGGATAGTGCCAAAATGTGAGGAACTCGGGGGATATCTCGTCGTGTCCGGCACAGCCGGTGCATGGGCCCAGACGATCCTCTTCGACCCAAGGAGCTCTTCGTGCGTTCATTCGGCACCGTCGTCGTGCTGGTCGCGCTCGCCTCGCAATCCGTGCTCGCGCAAGCCCCCGACAGCTCGCGCCACGACAAGACCTTCCTCACGCGACGCGATCTCGGGCTCGCGGCGATCGCCGTCGGCGCGACAGCGCTGCTCTCGCACTACGACGTCGACATCGCCCGCGCCTCACGCGACAGCCAGTATCAGCGCTCCGGCCTCACCTCGTTCTCGCAGCACGTGAGCAAGGTGAACGAGACCACGCTCACCGCCGCCGGGATCATCTTCTACGGCGTCGGACGTCTGACGAAGGCGGCGACGCTGACAGACGTCGCGCTGCACGCGACGGAGTCGGTCGTGCTGGCGAGCGTGGTGAGCCAGGTCATCCGCGGTCCGCTTGGGCGAGCGCGCCCGTACGTCACGAACGACACCGATCAGTACAACTTCAGCTTCGGGGGCGGCTTCCGACGCGGGGACGCGGGCTTCCGCCGCCGCGCATTTCCATCGATCCACACGTCGTCCGGGGTGGCCGTCGCGACGGTGCTCTCGATGGAGCTGCACCGGCGCCATCCGACCGCGACGCCCTTCGTCGCCCCGGTGTTGTTCGCCGCGGGTGTGCTTCCGGGGCTGGTCCGCATCCAGCTCAACCAGCACTGGGCGAGCGACGTCGCGGCGGGTGCGTTCATGGGCGCGTTCGCCGGCTACAAGGTGGTCTCGTACAGCCACGATCACCCGAACAACTGGTTCGACCGCACGCTGCTGCGCGTGTCCGTGAGCGCGTCGGAGACCGGTGGGATGAACGTGGGCTTCTCCCCGTTCTGAGCTCACGCCTCGAGCGACCAGCGGGAGACGGACGACACCGGAGATGCCCGGACGGGCCCTGACGACTGCCCCAGGACATACCTCGCGCAACGATTCATCTCTAATAATCGAGCCCTGGCAGTCTGCTGGTGTTGGCGCGCGGACGGCAGCGCGTCACGGCTGGAAACGCTATAGCGCGGTCGGATACGTCTCCGGCACCTCCGCGACGCCGCCGTCCCAGGCCGGTTGGCGCTCGAGCGGCTTGAGCGCCGTCGTCTCGTCGATGTGGATCACGAGGTCGAACTGCTGCGGCAGGTCCACCTCGAAGTAGTGGCTCATGCGCTCCGTCTCCGGGCGATAGATCACCCCGATCGCGCGCTCGAGCAGCTCGTTGCCGAGCGCCGAGCGCACGGCGGGTGTGCGGAGGTCGAGGAGGAAGCGTGACGGGTCGAGACGATGGAAGAGTGCCTCCACGCTTCCCGCCAGCGCCGGACGAACGTCGCGGCGCCGCGCGGGCTCGTCCCAGTCGTGCGTGGCGGTGACGGTCCCCGTGTACGTCGTGAATCCCACCAGACAGGCCTCGCGCCCGTGGCGCTCGCGCACCAGCTGGCCGACGTTCAGCTCTCCGCCGCGTCCCATCGCCGTCGCGCGGGCGTCGCCGAGGTGCGAGTTGTGGGCCCACACACAGAGGCGGGCGCGGTCGCCGTCCCGCTCGAGCCGCTCGATCACGGCGTCGAGCGTCTCGACCATGTGGGTGTCGCGCAGGTTCCACGACGACGCGCGACCGCGGAACATCGAGCGATAATACTCCTCGGCGTTCGCCACGAGGCGGGCGTTCTGCTCGGCGGAAAAGAAATCCTCCTCGCCGGCGAGGGCGTCCTGCGCGCGGTATTCGTCGGCGCAGTGCCGCAGCTCGGCGAGCTGGCGGACGACGTCCTCCTCACACGTCTCGGCGAGCCCGCGGCTGGCGACGTAACCATAGGCCTGCGGGTCGTCGCTCCCGACTGCCTCGAAGCAGGCGTACCGCTCGCGCGCCCGCTCGGCCGCCGACGGGTCGACGCGCTCGAGGTAGCGCAGCACGGCGTCGATCGACGCGTGGAGACTGTAGAGATCGAGCCCGTAGACGCCGCAGTGCTCGCGCACGGGGAGCTTGGCGTTTCGCGCCCGCAGCCAGCTCACGAAGTCGCGCATGACGGTGTTGCGCCACATCCACTGGGGAAAGCGGCGGAAGCCGGCGAGCGCGGCGGTGGCGTCGGGATCGTCGCCGCGTCCGTGGACGAACCGGTCGATGCGGCGGGTGTCGGGCCAGTCGCCTTCGATCGTCACGGCGCGAAAGCCGCGCGTCTCGATCAGGCGTCGCGTGACCGCGGCGCGCAGGGCGTAGAACTCGTGGGTGCCGTGCGAGGCCTCGCCCAGGAGGACGATCCGCGCGTCGCCGATGCGGTCGACGATCGCCGTCACGTCGGCGGCCGTCCACTCGCCGTCGGACAACGGGATGACGTGCTCGGCCAGAATGCGGGCGGTGTCGGTGGTCTGCGCCATGGCGGCTCCTCGAGCGGTGTCCCTGCTCCGCCGTCGCATCGACCGGGCCATACCCATCGCCCGACGCCAGCGCGCCCTGAGCACCAGAGCGAACGGCGCGCATCGTGCACCCGCAGCCGGGCTCGCAGCGCTGACATCACTTCCACTTCCCTCGATCATGCCCCGCACAGCCAACCCGCCCGCCGCCCGTCGCGGCGCCAATCAAGCCAACGGCGGCGCCGAGTCCGCGCGCCCCGACGCCCGCCCGATCGTCGGCCAGCGTGGCCGCGAGATCCAGCCGTTCGGCACCATCACCCGCATCCCCATCGGGCTCAGCGAGAAGGTCTGCAAGGCGAGCGTCGCTGCGCTGAACCAGGTGCTCGTCGACACGATGACGCTACGCGACCTGTACAAGAAGCACCACTGGCAGGTGGCCGGCCACACCTTCTACTCGTTGCACCTGCTGTTCGACAAGCACTACGAGGAGCAGGCGGAGCTGGTCGACACGATCGCCGAGCGCATCCAGCTGCTCGGCGGCCTGGCGATCGCGATGGCGCCGGACGTGGCCGAGCTGACGAAGATCGAGCGCCCGCCGAAGGGACGCGAGGAGGTGCCGGTCCAGATCTCCCGCATCCTCGAGGCGCATGAGCTGATCTGCAAGGAGGCCCGCGAGTTCGCCGGCGAGGCCGACGACGCGGGCGACGACGGCACGAACGACCTTCTCGTGAGCGACGTGCTGCGCCTCAACGAGCTCCAGTCGTGGTTCGTCGCCGAGCACGTCGTCGACGTGCCTCTGGTCCGCGCCGACTGATCTGTTTCGGGCGTTGGTGTGCGGCGGTCGGGCGCGGGCCGAGTCCGACCGCGCGCGAGAGATCCCGGATCGAGAGGAAGCGCGGCGTCAGGGCGCGACCTCGTGAAAGGTGACGCTGGTCTCGCGCTCGAGCGCCCAGCGCAACCCCCACGCGTCTTCGAAGAGAATGAGCGGGTGGCCCTTGGCGTCGTACAGCAGCATGCGGCCACGGTCGCGTGAGATCCGCTCGATCTCGTCCTGCGCGCCCACCACCCACCGCGGATGGCGCGCGCTGATCTTCTCCAGCCGGCAGGGCGCGCCATACTCGTGCTCCAGCCGATGCATCATCACGTCGAACTGCAGCAGCCCCACCGCCCCGACGATCGGCGTCGGGCTGAGCGTGTCCGTCCCCGACGTGTAGAACACCTGCGCCGCGCCCTCCTCGGTGAGCTGCCGCAAGCCCGCGTCCATCTGCTTGCGTCGCAGGGGGTCCGTCGCGATGACGCGCGCGAAGTGCTCCGGGGCGAACCGGGGGATCCCCGAGAACTCGAGCGTCGCGTTCGCGGCGAGGGTGTCGCCGATGCGGAGGGTGCCCCGGTCCATCACGCCGATCACGTCGCCCGGCCACGCCTCCTCCACCGCCGACCGCTCGCGCGCGAGGAACTGCTGCGCGCTGGACATCCGGAGCGGCTTGCCGGTGCGGACGTGGGTCACCTGCAGACCCGGCTCGAAGCGTCCGGAGCAGACGCGCACGAAGGCGACGCGATCGCGATGCTTCGGGTCCATGTTCGCCTGGATCTTGAACACGAAGCCGGTGAAGTTCGGATCTGCCGGATCGATCAGCCCCGTGCTCGCTTCTCGTGCACCGGGCGGCGGCGCGAGCTCGACGAACTCCTTGAGAAAGGGCTCGACGCCGAAGTTCGTGAGCGCGCTGGCGAAGAACACCGGCGAGAGCGCGCCCGCCAGCATCGCCTCGTGGCTGAAGGGATGGCCCGCCTCGTCCAGGAGAGCGATGTCGTGCACGAGCCGCTCGTGCGCGTCGGCGCCGAGCAGCTCGCGAACGCTGGGATCTTCGAGGGAGACGACACGTACGTCGGCGGCGCTGGCGCCGTGGTCCTCCCCCCGCTCGAAGCGATAGATGAGCTTCCGGCGCCGGTCGTACACGCCGATGAAGGCCCCGTCGGCATGGATCGGCCAGGTCACCGGATGGCAGTCGATGCCGAGGTCGGCTTCGACGTCGCTGATCAGCTTGAGCGGATCCTCACCGACGCGGTCGCACTTGTTGACGACGGTGAAGATGGGCATCCGTCGCCGCTTGCAGACGGCGAAGAGCTGCCGAGTCCGCTCCTCGACGCCCTTGCGGTTGTCGAGGAGCATGACGGCGCTGTCCGCGGCGATGAGGACCCGGTACGTGTCCTCGGAGAAGTCCTCGTGGCCGGGCGTGTCGAGCAGGTTCACCTGATAGCCCTCGTAGGCGAACTGCATGACGCTCGACGTCACGGAGATGCCGCGCTCCTGCTCCATCTGCATCCAGTCGGAGGTGGCATGGCGCTGCTGCCGTCGCGCCTTCACCGTGCCGGCCAGGTGAATGGCGCCGCCGTAGAGGAGGAGCTTCTCCGTGAGCGTGGTCTTTCCGGCGTCCGGGTGGCTGATGATGGCGAAGGTGCGCCGCGTGCGGATCGCGTCCAGCAGGGTCGGGTCGAGGGTCACGCGACGAAATCTAACGGGCGCGACGGCCGCTCCAGGCGTACGGCCGCGACGCCGCACGAACACGCCGTACGCCTTCCGCCGCCCGATCGCTCATCCGCTCATCCGCTCATCCGCTCATCCGCTCATCCGCCCCTCCGCCCACCACCAGCCTCATCGGCGCGGCACGACTCATGATTGTACGGGGTACAACCGCCACCACTCCTTTCACCCGGTGCCCCGCACATGGCTCGTCTCCCTCGCTTCACCGCCCGCGCCGCCCTCCTGGCACTCGCCGTCACGGCCGCGCTCGACGGCTGCTCGACCAAGGGAAAGCGCGCCCGGTACACCCCCGGCGCCGCCGCCAAGGTGCTCAACGTCGACATGGGCGCCATCCCGCCCGCCATCGCCGCCCGGGTCGATAGCGGCACCCGGCCGAACTGGGTGAGCAAGGAGGGCTGGTCCCGCGTGGGCAGCCTGTACAAGTCCTACAACAACAACCCCCTTTGGCTCGAGGAGCGGGGCGCCAAGGACCGCGCCGCCGCGCTCATCGACGCCATCAAGCACGCCCCCGACCACGGCCTCGAGACCTCGGCGTATCCGCTCGCGCAGCTCGAGGCGGTCGTCGACGCCAAGCGGCTCACCGACACCGCCTCGGCCCGCACCCTCGCCGACGCCGACGTCATGCTCACCTCGGCCTACGTGGCGTATGCGTCGGACATGCTCATCGGCCAGATCGATCCCAAGAAGGTGTCGCAGAGCTGGTTCACCGGCTCGGGGGTGAAGGAGCGCGACAGCTCCATCGTCGCCGCGCTGCAGGACAGCGACATGACCGCCGCCCTCGCCGCCATGGCGCCGCAGGACTCCGACTACGCCGTCCTCAAGCGCGCGCTCGCCCGGTACCGGCAGATCGCCGCGGCGGGCGGGTGGACGCCGGTCACCCAGGGCATGTCCGACTCGCTCCTCCTCCGGGCGGTGCACGCGCGGCACGTCCCCGAGATGAGCGACTCCTCGCACAGCGGAGAGACCGACATCCACACCGGGCTCGATAGCGCGACCGAAGCGGCCCACGCCAAACGTGCGGCACGCTCCCCGCTCGCCGCCGAGCTGGTTCGCTTCCAGACGCACCACGGTCTTTCCGCCACCGGGAAGCTCGACAAGGAGACGCTCGCGGCACTGAACATCACCGCGGAGCAGCGCGTCCAGCAGATCGCCGCGAACATGGAGCGCCACCGCTGGCTCCCGCGCACCCTCGGCTCGCGGTACATCTACGTGAACGTCCCCTCCTTCCGCCTCGACGCCTACGACAGCGGCCAGAAGGTGCTCTCGATGCGCGTCGTCGTCGGCTCCGAGTACCAGGGGCGTACGACGCCCACCTTCAGCGACTCCATGGAGGTGGCGGTCTTCCGTCCGTACTGGAACATCACCCCGGACATTCAGCGCCTCGAGATCGAGCCGAAGGTGGCGAGCAATCCCGGCTACCTCGAGGCCGAGAACATGGAGTACTACAAGGACGGCGGCGCCACCCGCATCCGGCAGCGCCCGGGCGGGAAGAACGCCCTCGGCCTCGTGAAGTTCCTCTTCCCGAACGACTTCAACATCTACCTGCACGACACACCGGCGAAGACGCTGTTCGCCCAGGACAACCGCGCCGCGAGCCACGGCTGCATCCGCGTCGAGAAGCCGGCCGAGCTGGCGCAGTGGGTGCTCGGGTGGGACGCGGCGCGGGTCGATGCGGCGATGAACTCGGGCGCCGACAACCACACGGTGAAGCTGCCGCACAAGATCCCGGTGTACATCGTGTACTTCACCGCCTACGTGCGCGACGGTGAGCTGGTCTTCGCCGACGATCTCTACGGCCGCGACGACGCGCTCGAGCGGCAGCTCGCGACTCCGACGACCGTCACGGCGGCTACCTGAGCTCGACCGGCGTCGGGATCGCCACCAGGACCGCCGTGACGAGCAGGATCACGGCGGCCGCGGTCAGCTCGGCGCGCATCGCGCGGCGAATGGCGGCGTCGTCTCCCGACGCCGCCAGCGCCGGCCGCGCACGCCGCCAGTTGTACAGGCCGATGAGCGCCGCCACGGCGAGCACCGCGAGCTTGATCAGGAGCACGCGCCCGTAGGACGACCCGCCGAGCGCCGAGACGCTTCCGACGTTGTGCCATGCCGCGACGACGCCGGACAGCACGACCACGGCGGCGCTCGCGAGGGCTGTCGAGCTGAATGCGTTGACGAGCGCCGCCATCGCCCGCGCCGGCGCCGTCGCCGCGCGCGCCGGCGGCAGACCGGCGACGAGCAGCACCAGCAGCGCGCCCATCCAGCATCCCGCCGCCAACACGTGCACGACGTCGGTGGCCAGCGGCAAAGTCGTCTGGGGCACCGCGGCGTGGCCGGACAGCGCGGCCGCGCACGCAAGCCCGATGGCGCCGAGCGCCGCGATCGCCCAGCCTGACCGCGCGCCGGCGCTGCGCCGCGCCACGCTCAGCCCGACGATCGCCACCGTCAGCGCGCCCACCTCGAGCAGCCACGCATGGCCCCATCCGCTCCCCAACACCATCACGTGG
>JABFYH010000133.1 GCA_013361335.1 Gemmatimonadaceae bacterium
GAGCCCCCATGACTTGCATGTGTTAAGCACGCCGCCAGCGTTCGTCCTGAGCCAGGATCAAACTCTCCAAGAGACTTTGATTGACTCGCCGAACGCGACCTTCAGACGCATCCAAAGGATCGCGTCCGGAATCAGAATATCGTGACTTTGATCTCTCGCCTCGAGCGCACGAACGCCCAAGGCTCAAATGAGAGCCATCGCACAACATCACACACTCGATTGTCAATCAGCAGTCAGCGGGTCACCCCGCAAACCCCGGTGTTCCGGGGAAGGCGAAATCTAGTGCGGCGACCGGGATTTTCAAGGGGCGCCGTTCACTCCGCACACGCCGCCGCGACGACCGCACACCGCCTCCCTCACTCGTCGAACGGCTTCCCCGGACGATCGTCCTCGTCGTCGTCATCCCCGTCATAATCATCGAGGTCGACCAGGTCGTCATCCTCATCGTCGAGGTCGTCGTCCTCGTCCTCGTCGTCGTCCTCCTCGTCGTCGTCGTCGTCCTCATCGTCGAGGTCGTCGTCATCGAGGTCCAGCTCGTCCTCATCCTCGTCGTCGAGCTCGTCGTCGTCGAGATCCTCATCCTCGAGATCGTCGTCGTCGTCGTCGCGGGGCGACAGCGCGAACGCACCGGCAGCGAAGACGCCGGTCGACTCCGCGATCTCGAACAGGTCCGGCATTGCAGTGCTCTCCGGCAGACGGTGTGTACGGTGACGGCCCCCGCGCGACGACGACGGCCGGTCGGCGGTCGCCTTACAGCGCCGCCCGCTCGCGCTTGGCTTCGCGCGAGATCTTCTTGCGATCGCTCTGCGCGAGAAGACGCTTCCGCAGTCGGATCGACTTCGGCGTCACCTCGATCAGCTCGTCGTCCTCGATATACTCAAGCGCGCCTTCCAGCGTCAACTCCCGCGGCGGCTCCAGCCGAATGTTCTCGTCCGTGCCGGTGGTGCGCATGTTGGTCAGCTTCTTCTCCTTCGTGGGATTCACGTCCATGTCCCCCGGCCGCGAATTCTCCCCCACGATCATCCCCTCGTACACCGGCTCGCCCGGCGACACGAAGAGCGTCGACCGCTCCTGCAGCGCCGCCAACGCGAACGCGATGATCGTGCCGTTCTCCATCGAAACCAGCGTCCCGCGCATCCGCGTCGCCAGCCCACCGGCCCACGCCCCGTACTCCAGGAAGCGGTGGTGCATGATCCCGGTGCCGCGCGTATCGGTGAGAAACTCCGAGCGATAGCCGAACAGTCCGCGCGCCGGGATGCGATACAGCACTCGCACGAGCCCCTGCCCCGGATTCTTCATCTCGATCATCTCGCCGCGCCGAGGACCGAGCTTCTCGATCACGGCGCCGAGGAACTCCTCCGGCACGTCGATCGCCAGCTCCTCGTACGGCTCGAGCCGCTCGCCGTTCACCCCGGTCTTGAGGATCACGCGCGGGCGCGACACCTGGAACTCGTACCCCTCCCGCCGCATCGTCTCGATGAGGATCGACAGGTGCAGCTCGCCGCGACCGCTCACCGTCCAGGTATCCGTCGAGTCGGTGTCCTCCACCCGCAAGGCGACGTTCCGCTCGAGCTCCTTGTACAGGCGATCCTTCACCTGGCGCGAGGTGACGAACTTCCCCTCCTTGCCGGCGAAGGGGGAGTTGTTGACGAGGAAGTCGACGCTGATCGTCGGCTCCTCGACCGCGATCCCCTCGAGCCGCTCGGGATGCTCGACGTCGGTGACGGTGAGGCCGATCTCGACGCCCTCGAGGCCCGCCAGCGATACGACCTCCCCCGCCGGCGCGCTCGGCACCTCGATGCGCTCGAGCCCCTCGTACACATAGAGCTTGGTGACCTTCGCCTGCTCGTTCTTCTGCGTCGTGTCCATCGGCAGCAGGAGCACCTGGTCGCCGACGTGCACCGTGCCGCGCTCGATCCGCCCGATGCCGAGCCGGCCGAGGTATGGCGAGAAGTCGATCGTCGAGATCAGCATCTGGAAGGGCGCCTCGGCGTCGCTCGGCGCCTCCGGCACGCTGGCGATGATCGTATCGAACAGCGGCGCCAGATCGACCGGCGTCACGTCCAGATCGGTCGTCGCCACCCCTTCGCGCGCCGAGGCGTACACCACCGGCGCGTCGAGCTGGGCCTCGTCGGCCTCCAGCTCGATGAACAGGTCGAGCACCTCGTCGTGGACGCGCATCGGATCGGCGCCCGGCCGATCGATCTTGTTGATCACCACGATCGGCGTCCGCCCGAGCTCGAGCGCCTTGCGGAGCACGAAGCGGGTCTGCGGCATCGGCCCGTCGAAGGCATCGACGACGAGCAGCACGCCGTCCACCATGCGGAGGATGCGCTCGACCTCGCCGCCGAAGTCGGCGTGGCCCGGCGTGTCGACGATGTTGATCTTGGTGTCCTTGTACCGGATCGAGGTGTTCTTCGCGAGGATCGTGATCCCGCGCTCACGCTCGAGCGGGTTGGAATCCATCACGCGCTCGGCGACGACCTGGTTTTCCCGGAAGGCGCCGGCCTGGCGGAGCATCTTGTCGACCAGGGTCGTCTTCCCGTGATCGACGTGCGCGATGATGGCGACGTTGCGAATCTGCATAGCCTGGGAATGTACCCGGTCGGCGCCCCTCCAAACAAGCTCGGGCGTTGTCCCTCTTGACCGCGGCGCGGTGTTGCCCAACTGTTACGGGGCAGGCTCACATCACCCAGGAGGTGACCGATGCACCAACAGCGTGACCCCGCCCTCGAGCAGTATCCGCACGGCCGTGGCTATGGCCACGACTACATGCGTGGCGGGGAGGTTCTCGGTGGGTACGGCTATGCGGCGCGGGAGGAGTATGCGCTTCCCCGCGGAGAGCTCGTCCACGACGCGTCCGACGGGCGCGAGGACGAGCCGCGCGGTGAGCGCGACGGGGCGCGAGCCTAGGGCGGCGCGCACCCGGCGCGCCGCCCCACCTACGGGACACCATGCTGTGATGCGACGCGGGGCGCCCCTGGCCAGGGGCGCCCCGCGTCTGTGATGGTCCGAGTGGTCGGCCCTCAGCGCTTGGCCGGGGCCGCGGCGGGCTTGGGCGGTTCCTTCGCCGCCTCCTTCGCCATGCTCGGATCGCTCTCGGCGAAGCTGGTGTCGAGCCCTCGCTGCTTCAGGCTGTTCACGTACATGACCTTGTCGACGGCCTTGCCGTAACCCTCGGCCGGCTCGATGAGCTGACCATCCACGAGCTCGAGCAGCGCGTCGTTGAGCGTCACCATGCCGAGCCGCTTGGAGGTCTGCATGACGGTGGGGATCTGGAAGGTCTTCCCCTCGCGGATGAGGTTCGTCACGGCGGGAATGGAGAGCAGGATCTCGCGCGCGGCCACGCGTCCCCCGCCGATCTTCTTGCAGAGCGTCTGCGAGATGACGCCCTTGAGCGACTCGGCGAGCATGACGCGGATCTGGGCCTGGCGGTCGGCCGGGAACTGGTCGATGATGCGATCCACCGTACCGGCGGCGGTGGTGGTGTGCAGGGTGCCGAAGACGAGGTGGCCCGTCTCCGCCGTCTCGATGGCGATGGCCACCGTCTCCAGATCGCGCAGCTCGCCGACGAGGATGATGTCCGGATCCTCGCGCAACGCCGCGCGGAGCGCGCTCTTGAACGAGCCGGTGTGCACACCCACCTGCCGCTGCGTGATCACGCACTTCTTGTTCGGGTGCACGAACTCGATCGGGTCCTCGATCGTGAGCACGTGGTCGCTGCGCGACCGGTTCACGAGGTCGATCAGGGAGCAGAGCGTCGTGGATTTGCCGGAGCCCGTGGGGCCGGTGACGAGCACGAGTCCCTTGGTGAGCTGGCAGAGCTTCTGGACCTCGGGGGTGATGCCCATCTGCTCCACCGACACCACCGTCGCCGGGATCTGTCGGAAGACGGCGGCGGGACCCTTGCGATCCTTCAGCGCGTTGGCGCGGAAGCGCGCGACCCCTTCCAGCTCGTAGGCGTAGTCGGTGTCGTTGGAGTCGGCGTACTCGCGGCGGTTGCGCTCCGGCATGATCGACCGGATCATCGCGTCCAGCTCGGGCGCCTCCAGGGGGCTGCCCTCGAGGCGCGTCATCTCGCCGTGCAGCCGGACGATCGGCGGCTCGCCGCAGCGGAGGTGCAGGTCGGACGCCTTGCGCTCGACCATGGTGCGCAGGAGGCCGTCGAGCGTGGCTTTGGCGCGGTCGCTGCCGGCGAACGCCGCGATGGCGTCGCCGTCCCCCCCGACCGTGGGGCGGGCGGCGGGGACGGGAGCTGCTGGCGCGGCGGGGGTCGGCGTCGGGGGCGCGGCGTTCGCCGGCGCTGCGGCGGTGGGCGCGTAGTCCGGGATCTCGGGGCGCGCGTGGCCGTTGAGCCGCTGGCGCTCGCGGCGCTCGTCGA
>JABFYH010000204.1 GCA_013361335.1 Gemmatimonadaceae bacterium
GCCGGGGATGATCTCGCGCAACGCGGTAGCGGTCACGATGGCCTGGCTTCGAGGGTACAGACGGCTCTCCCCGCCACGTCGCGGGGGGCCACCCGTATAACTAATACGCCAAACGCACGAATGTGACCAGCGGAGGCCTCCCCGCCCCGTCCGTGCAATCACCGCGACTGCAACCCCAAGCTGCAACCCCAAGCTGCAACCCCAAGCTGCAACCGCGAACGCGGATGACGCGGATGCACGCAGGTTGCGCGGATCTATCGTGATCGGGATGCCTCCGTGAGGCGGCCAAGCGTCTCGAACACGTCAAAGCCCTTGGACGCGTTGGGGTCGGGCTGCCTCTGGTGCACGGAGCCATCGCTCCTCGCGGGGCGATCTGCGGGATCTGCGTGCATCCGCGTCATCCGCGTTCTGCTGGTCGGGCGGCGGCGAACGGATGCGGGGTCGTGCGCGCGGGGTGAGGCGTACGGCGCGACGTGCCGGGGGCGGCGGAAGCCGTGCGGCGTGGGGAATCGGTGGCGGGTGATGGTTTGGGAACCGCGGGCCCGAAGGGCGGACGCAGGGCGTTCCTGTCGGAACGCGGTATTGGTTGGATGACGGCGTGAGCAGCAGGCAGGGGCAGTTTCCGCCCTCAACCGCCCTCACCCCACCGAACCGGTTCCGAATCCTCACGCCGTACGCCTCACGCCGCGACGCCGCACGACGCGCCGTACCCCTCACGCCGCACCACCGCCGACCGCCGCACCCGTACGCCGCGCACTCGGCGCGCTGGCGTTAGAGCAGCCCCGCCTCCGCGAAGCTCGTGTACCTCCCACGCCCGATGATCACATGATCGTGCACGGGAATGTCCAGGAGCCGCCCCGCCGCAACCAGCTGCTCGGTGACCACGCGGTCGTCGGCGCTCGGCGTCGGATCACCGCTCGGATGGTTGTGCACGAGAATGATCGCGGCGGCGCGCTCGGCGATCGCCTCCCGGAAGACCTCGCGCGGATGCACGAGCGACGAGGTCAGGATCCCACGCGTGATCGTGACGTCGCGCTCGATCCGGTGCTGGGCGTCGAGCACGGCGACGTGGAACTCCTCGACTGGCAGATCCTCCAGACGGGCCGCGAACAGCCGCGCGACGTCGCGGGGGGATCGAAGGGGCGCTCCATCGTCGCGCGACTCTGCCGCGAAGCGGCGGCCGAGCTCGAGCGCGGCGTGCACGGTGACCGCTCGGGCGATCCCGACGCCCGGCGTCGTCGTGAGCGCCGACACGGGACGCATCGCCATCCGCCGGAGCGAGCCCGCAGAACCGGCGAGCAGCGCCTGCCCGACCTGGAGCGCCGACCCGCCCGTCGTCCCCGCCCCCACGACGAGCGCCAGCAGCTCGGACGAGCTGAGCGCGCCCGCCCCCAACGCGACGAGACGCTCGCGGGGGCGCTCGGAGCGCGGCAGCTCCCGGATGGCTGGGGTGGTCGGCGCCGGCGGGCTGGAGATCGGAATGGCCATGGAAATCCTCGGAAGCAGGTCGCGCCGGAGCCTGGATGCGCCCGGCGTCCCCATCGATAGCACCGGCCGCGCGGCGAACCACCACCAATTCCACGCGAACGGCCCGCCGCATTCGCGACGGGCCGTTCAGGTTCATCGACTGCCTACGCTAGACCGCCACGCCGTGGCATTTCTTGAACTTCTTCCCGGATCCGCAGGGACACGGATCGTTCCGGCCGACGGTCGACCAGTCCACCGGACCGTTCGGCGCCGCGTTCTGGATGTCGCTCATGCTGCGCGCCCGTCCCGCTCCGACGATCACCGGATCACGCTTCGCCGCCGCCGGCTTCTCGTTGGGCGTCTCCGCCGGCCCGACGTCCACCACCTCGCTCGTGCCGTTGCCATTCGCCGAGGCTGGCACCTCCTCGAGCACGCCGAGCGCGTTGTACCGCCGCGTCGGCGCAGCGGGGGGCGGGGTCGGCGCGGCCACCGGCTCGGGCGGACGCTCCTCCTCGATCACCAGCTGTACCTTGAGGAATCGGTCGGTGAAGGTCTCCGCCACGTCGTTCATCAGGTCGACGAACATCGTGTACGCCTCCTGCTTGTACTCGATGAGCGGGTCCTTCTGCCCGTACGACCGATAGTGGATCGAGTTGCGCAGCTGATCCAGATCGTACAGATGATCCTTCCACTTCTCGTCCAGCACGTTGAGCATCACGTAGCGCAGCAGCCGGTCCGCGTATCCCCCTTCGGGATCGCGCACCAGGTCGAGGGCCTCGACCTTCGCCGCAAAGGCGGCGCGACCGGCGTCCACCGCCCGCGCCTGCGCGTCGGCGACCTCCGTCGGACGATCGCCCTCTCCGTCGAACTCTTTGACCTGGAGGAGGTAGTGCATGAGCAGCTCCTTGTTGAGCAGCTCGAAGTCCCATTCCTCCGCCGACTCGAACTCGGCCAGCAGCGTCTCCACGCGGCGCGCCACCGCCTTCTCCACCATCTTGAGCGCCTCGCCCTTCAGCTCCTCGCCACCTTCCAGCGCGAAGGCGCGCAGCGAGTAGATCACCTCGCGCTGCTGGTTCATCACGTCGTCGTACTCCAGCAGCCGCTTGCGGCTCTGGAAGTTCTGGAGCTCGACGCGCTTCTGCGCCTGCTCGATCGAGCGGGTGATCAGCGGGTGCGTCAGCACCTCGCCCTCCTGCGCGCCCATGCGATCCATCAGCCGCGCGATCCGCTCGCTGCCGAACAGCCGCATCAGGTCGTCCTCGAGCGAGAGGAAGAACTGGCTGGCGCCCGGGTCGCCCTGCCGGCCGGAGCGGCCGCGGAGCTGCCGGTCGATGCGCCGCGATTCGTGCCGCTCGGACCCGATGATGTGCAGACCGCCGACCTCCTCGACGTCGACGTCCTTGCCGTCCGGATCCTTCACCACCGACGGCTTGGAGGCGGTGACGCCCTCTCCCAGCTTGATGTCGGTGCCGCGGCCGGCCATGTTCGTCGCGATCGTGATCGCGCCGGGCTGGCCGGCGTTGGCGACGATCTCCGCCTCGCGCTGGTGGTACTTCGCGTTGAGGACGTTGTGGACGAGCCCTGCGCGCTGCATCAGCTTGGACAGCGTCTCCGACGCGTCCACGCTCGTCGTGCCGATGAGCACCGGATAGCCCAGCTCGTGCAGCCGGCGCGTCTCGTCGACGATCGCGTTGTACTTCTCGCGGCGCGTCTTGAACACGAGATCGTGCCGGTCGTCGCGGATCACCGCCTTGTTCGTCGGGATGACCGCGACTTCCAGTTTGTAGATCGTGAAGAACTCCGTCTCTTCCGTCTCCGCCGTGCCGGTCATGCCGGCCAGCTTCTCGTACATGCGGAAGTAGTTCTGGATGGTGATCGTGGCCATCGTCTGCGTCTCGCCCTTCACGCGGACTCCTTCCTTGGCCTCGACCGCCTGGTGCAGCCCCTCGCTCCAGCGGCGCCCCGGCATCGTGCGTCCGGTGAACTCGTCGACGATCAGCACCTCGCCGTCCTGCACGACGTAGTTCACGTCCTTCTCGTACAGCGCGTGCGCCCGGAGGAGCTGGTGCACGATGTTCAGCCGCTCGCTCTTGCTGGCGTACTCGATCTCGAGCTGACGACGGGCGGCGATCTTCGCCTCGGCGCCCATCTCGTGATCGTGATCGATGCGGTGCACCGCCTCGCTGAGATCCGGCAGCACGAAGGCGTCGTGATCCGACGGCGACATGAAGTCGACGCCGCGATCCGTCAGGTGCACGGAATGCCCCTTCTCGTCGAGGACGAAGAGCAGATCCTCCTCGATGTCGCGGAAGCTCTGCTTCGACGGCGGGAGCTTGCGGTCGGCGATGTGCTCGAGCTCCATCTTCTGCACGAGCTGCTTGTTGCCCGGCTCGTTCATCAGCTTGAGCAGCCGCCGGTTCTTCGGGTGGCCGAGCTGTGCCTGATAGAGCTTGAGCGCGCCGCCGTTGGTGTCGCCCTGCTCGAGCAGGCGCTCGCCCTCGGCGACGAGCACGTTCACGAGCTCCATCTGCTTCCGCACGAGCCGCGAGACGGCGGCGTTGTGCTCGAAGTACTGGACGTCACCCTCGTTGCCGACCGGCCCCGAGATGATCAGCGGCGTGCGGGCCTCGTCGATGAGGACCGAATCGACCTCGTCCACCATCGCAAACACGTGACTGCGCTGGACGCGCTGCTCCAGCGACACCACCATGTTGTCGCGGAGATAGTCGAAGCCGAACTCGTTGTTCGTGCCGTAGGTGATGTCCGCCAGGTACGCCGCGCGGCGCTCCGGCGTCCCCGCCTCCGTATCGTCGAGGCAGCCGACGGTGAGCCCGAGCCACTGGTACAGGTGCCCCATCCACTGCGAGTCGCGGCGCGCGAGGTAGGAGTTCACCGTCACCAGGTGCGCGCCCTTCCCCGGCAGCGCATTCAGGTAGAGCGGCATCGTGGCGACCAGCGTCTTGCCTTCGCCGGTCGCCATCTCGGCGATCTTCCCCAGATGGAGCTGGATGCCGCCCATGAGCTGGACGTCGTACGGCACCATGTTCCAGAGGAGCTCGCGGCCGGTGACGTTCACCGTGCTGCCGGTGAGGCGACGCGACGCTTCGCGCACCGTCGCGAACGCCTCGGGCAGGATCTCGTCGAGCGTCTCGGCGATGTTGCGTCGCAGCTCGCCCTCGACGCCCCCGCTGCCGTCGACGCCGGTCAGCTCGTTGTCGAGCCGCTCGCGCTCGGCGGCGTCCGCCGCGCGTCGCTTCTGCTCCCGCAGCTCGGCGGCGCGGGCCTCGAGCGTGTTGGTGCGCTCGGCGAGGATGGCGCGGAACTTCGTGGTCTGCGCTCGAACGTCGTCATCCGTCGCACCGGCGAGCCGCGCCTCGTGCTCGTGGATGGCGTCGAGGATGGGCTGGATCCGCTTCAGGTCCCGATCGTGTCGGGTCCCCAGGATGGCCGTCAGTACGCGCTTGAACATGAGTCCTCTTACTTATATAGCCGGTGCTCCGCTATGTAGTCCGCGACAGCCGCCGGCACGAATCCTCGAATGGTGCGCCCGTCGGCCACTCGGGCGCGCAGCTCGGTGGACGAGATGTCCACACGCCGCGTCTGCAACAGCTTCACCCCGGCCGTCCGGCCGGCCACCTGCGCCGACTCCCCACCCCGCACGAGCACGGCGACGTCGGCCAACGCCCGGATCCGCTCCGGGTCACGCCATTGCTCGAACAGGGCGAACGCGTCCGCGCCCACGATCAGTACCAGCGCCGCACCGGGGGTTTCCGCCGCCAGGGTCGCCAGCGTGTCAACCGTGAAAGATAACCCGGCCCGGTCGATTTCCGTCGAATCCGCGCTGAACCCCGGAATCCCCGCTACCAGCCGCTCCGTCATCGCGAGGCGATGCGGCGGGCCGGCGCTGGCTCGCCCCACCTTGAGCGGCTGCACCGCGGCGGGCACGAACCGCACGGCATCCAGGCCGAGCGACTCCGCCGCGTCGATGACGGGAAGGAGATGGCCGAGGTGCGGCGGATCGAAGCTCCCGCCGAAGATGCCCAGGCGCACGCGCCTCAGGGCGTCGGCGGATGGATCGGCGTCGCGGGCGGGCCGGTGGAGGGCGGCGGCGCGCTGGCGGGGTTGGACGCGACCGGCGACGGCGGGGCCGCCACGTCCGCGCAGGTCGCGCGGACCTCGGCGTCGTCCGGGAAGCGCTTCCGGAGCGCCGCGCACGCCTCGACGGCGTCTTCGCGATAGCGGATCTTCTTGTACGAATCCACGAGCCGGAGCTGCGCGAGGCGCGCCGACGCCGACTGCGGGTACCGGTTGATCACGTCCTTGAAGTAGATGATCCCCGAGTCGTACCCGCCGCGCCGGAAGTAGTACATGCCGGACAGGTAGTTCTTCTGGGCGAACATCTCCTCGAGGTCGGCCAGCTCCTTCCGCGCCTGCGGAATGAGGGGCGACGTCGGATACAGCCCCAGCAGCGTGTTGTACGACGCCAGCGCGCTCTCCCCATAGGTCGGGTCGAGCGCGGGCTTCCGCCAGAGCTTCCGGTAGGAGCGAGCCGCCTCGAGCGCCGCGTCGTCGGCCAGGCTGTCGTCGGGGAAGCTCTCGGTCAGCCGGGAGAAGCTCGTGGCCGCCAGCACCCACTCTGCTTTCTCCTGATGCGCCCGCGCCAGGTACCAATGCGCCCGCGGCAGCAGGGTGTCCCGCGCCGGCAGGTCGGTGGTCAGCTTCTCGAAGGCCGCCACGGCGTTGTCCCACCGGCCACGAGCGAACTCCTCCGTGGCAGCGCGATAGAGCGCCTCGTTGGTGGGAAACTTCGTGATTTCGAAGTCGGGGTGGCAGGCCGCCGCCAGCAGCAGGAGGGTGGCGACCAGCGCCCGTCGAGAAGAGATCATATCGGGGAAAGGTACCCGCGAGGGAGCCATCGGTTCGGGATCAGCCAGGGAAAGATACACGCGGCGACCCCGGCCGCGCGCGTGCCACGCGCGGCGCCATCATCGGCGTGCCCACGTACCGCTTGAAGTACTCGATCGTGCGCGCCAGCCCGTCCCGTACGTGCACCGTCGGCTCCCAGCCGAGCATCGCGCGCGCACGGGTGATGTCGGGCTTGCGGACCTTGGGGTCGTCGGCCGGCAGGGGCTCGTAGACGATGGGCGCCGTGGTCCCCGTGAGCTCCACCACCAGCTCGGCGAGCTGGCGCACCGTGTACTCGTCGGGATTGCCGATGTTGGTCGGCTTGTGGTCCCCCTGCATGAACAGGCGGTAGATCCCCTCGATCTCGTCGGAGACGTAACAGAAGCTGCGCGTCTGCGAGCCGTCGCCGTAGACGGTGAGCGGCTCGCCCATGAGCGCCTGGACGATGAAGTTCGACACCACCCGCCCGTCGCGCGGCCGCATGCGCGGACCGTAGGTGTTGAAGATGCGCACGATCCGGGTGTCGAGGCCGTGGTAGGTGTGATAGGCCATCGTGATCGCCTCGGAGAAGCGCTTGGCCTCGTCATAGACACCGCGCGGTCCCACGGGGTTTACGTTCCCCCAGTAGTCCTCGGTCTGCGGATGGACGAGCGGATCGCCGTACACCTCGGAGGTGGACGCGATGAAGAACCGCGCGCCCTTCGCCTTCGCCACGCCGAGCGCGTTGTGCGTGCCGAGCGAGCCGACCTTCAGCGTCTGGATCGGCAGCTCAAGGTAGTCGATGGGACTTGCCGGCGACGCGAGATGCAGCACGCCCTCCAGCTTTCCCTCGATCCGCGTATGCGTGGACACGTCGTGCTCCACGAAGCTGAAGCGCTCGTGGCCGGCGAGATGCGAGAGGTTGTCGCGGTGGCCGGTGATGAAGTTGTCGAGCCCGACGACGGTGTGTCCGTCGGCGAGGAAGCGATCGGTGAGGTGCGAGCCGAGAAAGCCCGCGGCGCCCGTGATGAGCACCCTCATGCCGCGGTGCCCCGCCCGATCGAATCGTAGGTGAAGCCGAGGGCCCGCATCTTCCGCGCGTCGTACAGGTTGCGTCCGTCGACGACGACCGGCCGCTTCAGGTGCTGCTTGATGCGCCTGAAGTCCGGGTGCCGGTACTCGTTCCAGTCCGTCACGACGACGAGCGCGTCGGCGCCGTCGAGGGCCGCGTAGCCGTTCTCGGCGTACTCGATCGTGCGGCCGATGCGCCGCTCGGTCTCGTGCATCGCTACCGGGTCGTGCGCGACGACCTTCGCCCCCGCGGCGAGCAGCCGCTCGATCAGCACCAGCGACGGCGCTTCGCGCATGTCGTCGGTGTTGGGCTTGAACGACAGCCCCCACACGGCGATGCGCTTGCCCTTCACCGAGCCCAGGAGCGCCGTGAGCTTCTCGAACAGCCGGTGCTTCTGCACGTCGTTCGCCGCTTCGACGGCACCGAGCACGCGGAGCGGGACGTCACACTCCTCGGCCGTGCGCACGAGCGCCTTGACGTCCTTCGGGAAGCAGGAGCCGCCGTAGCCGGGTCCGGGAAAGAGAAACGCCGGCCCGATGCGGCCGTCCGAGCCGATCCCCTTGCGGACGTTGTCGACGTCGGCGCCGACGCGCTCGCACAGCGCGGCGATCTCGTTCATGAACGAGATGCGCGTGGCGAGCATCGCGTTGGCGGCGTACTTGGTCATCTCCGCGGACGGGATGTCCATGAAGATGATCGGCTTCCCGGTGCGCACGAACGGCGCGTACAGCTCGGCCATCACGCTGCGCGCATGATCGCTGTCGACGCCGATGACGACGCGGTCGGGACGCATGAAGTCCTCGATCGCCGCGCCTTCCTTGAGGAACTCGGGGTTGCTGCACATGTGAAACGGGAACCTGGCGTGCTGCCCCACGCACTCCGCGACCTTGGCCGCCGTCCCGACCGGCACGGTGGATTTGGTGACGATCACCAGCTCGCGCCGCATGTGCCGGCCGATCTGCTCCGCCACCGCGAGCACATGCCGCAGGTCGGCGGAGCCGTCCTCGTCGGGGGGCGTACCGACGGCGATGAACACGACGTCGGCCGACTGCACCGCGGCCGGAATGTCGGTCGTGAAGACGAGACGCTGCTGCTTCTGGTTGCGCTCGACGTAGTCGTCGAGGCCGGGCTCGTAGATCGGCAGGACGTTCTGCTTCAGCCCGTCGATCTTCCCGGCGTCGACGTCCGCGCAGGTGACGGCGTTGCCCGTCTCGGCGAGACAGGCGCCCACGACGAGACCGACATAACCGGTGCCAACGACGGTAATGTTCACGACGGTCCGGAGGACTGGGGAGGAAAGAAGCTCACTTCTTGAAAAACGCGTGGACGCCGGCCACGACCTCGTCGAGCTGACCGCGCGTCAGCTCCGGGAAGATCGGCAGCGACAGCACCTCGGCGGCGGCCCGCTCGCTCTCCGGCAGTTGCCCGCGCTCGTACCCGAGGTAGGCGAAGCAGGGCTGGAGATGGAGGGGCAGCGGGTAGTAGATCGACGTGCCGATGCCGCGCTCCTTGAGGAACGTCTGCAGCGCGTCGCGGCGCCCGCCGGGAACGCGCAGGGTGTACTGGTTGAAGATCGACTCGTTCTCGGGCGCGACGAACGGGGTCGTGAGCGCGCCCGTGCCGGCGAGATCGGCGAAGGCTGCGTCGTAGTAGGCGGCGTTCTCACGACGCTTCGTGCTCCACGCCCCGAGATGCGGCAGCTTGGCCGAGAGCACCGCGGCCTGCAGCGCGTCGAGGCGGCTGTTGTAGCCGACTTCGTCGTGGAAGTACTGCTTCGCCCCGCCGTGCACCCGCAGGCGGCGCAGCCGCTCGGCGATCGCGTCGTCCTGGGTGACGATCATCCCGCCGTCGCCGAAGCCGCCCAGGTTCTTCGACGGGAAGAAGCTGAAGGTGCCGATCGTCGGAATCTCGCCGGCCATGCGCGACTCGCCGTCCACCATGCGGCGCGCGCCGATCGACTGCGCCGCGTCCTCGATGATCGGCAGCCCGCGGCAGGCCGCGGCGACCTGCTCCACGGCCGCCATCTGGCCGAACAGGTCGACCGGGATCACGGCTTTCGTGCGGCTCGTGCGCGCCGCCGCCGCGGCGGCCGGAAGGATGTTGAAGGTGTCGGGCTCGATGTCGACGAACACCGGCGTCGCCCCGACGTTGTGGATCGTGCCCGCGGTGGCGAAGAAGGTGAACGGCGTCGTGACGACCTCGTCGCCTCGTCCGATGTCGAGCGCGCGCATCGCGAGCAGGATGGCATCGGTGCCGTTCGCGCAGCCAATGCCATGCTTCGTGTGCGACAGCGCAGCGACCGCGCGCTCCAGCTCCACGACGGCCTCGCCGAGGATGAAAGTCTGCGCGTCGACGATGCGGAGGAGCGCGGCCACCGTCTCCTCACGGATGGTGGCGTGCTGCGCGCGGAGATCGAGGAGGGGAACGGCCATGGCTCGGGCCTGAAGGACGGGAGAAGACAGCGAACGAACCGTGAATAATAACCGCGATCAGACGCGGGTGCGCATCGGGATGGGTACCTCGCGGCCGGTCTTCGCCGACTCGTAGATCCCCAGAATCAGCTCGAGCGACTTGCGGCCGGCGCGTCCGTCGGTGTCGGGTTTCGCCTCGCCGCGCAGGACCGCGAGCACGTTGCGGTAGTAGCCCTCGTGCCCGAAGCCGTACACCGTGGGCGGGTTGGTGCTCGCCGCGTCGACGAGCTTGTCGTCGTCGTCGTAATCCGCGAAGGCCCAGTGGTCGACGCGATTCACCGCCGTGCCGCCGATCTTCACCGAGCCCTTCTCGCCGAGCAGGGTGATCGAGCCCTCGAGATTTCGCGGGTAGGTGAGCACGTTCACCTCGAGCACGCCCAGCGCACCCGACCGGAATCGCATGACGGCGACGCCGGAATCCTCGGCCTCGATGCGCCGGGCCTGGGTGGCGGTCTTGGCCATCACCGTCTCCACCGGGCCGACGAGCCACTGCATCAGGTCGACGTAGTGCGAGGCCTGGTTCATGATCGCCCCGCCGTCGAACTCCCAGGTGCCGCGCCAGGGCTCGGCGTCGTAATACTCCTGGGGGCGAGTCCAGCGCACCGTGACGTTGGCCATGTAGAGCCGGCCGAAGCGTCCCTTGTCCACCGCGCGCTTGAGGAGCTGGATGGGTGGGTTGAGGCGGTTCTGCTTGACGACGAACAGGTGCACCCCCGCCGCGTCGCACGCCTGCACCAGTTCGTCGGCCGCCTCGAGCGAGATGGCCATCGGCTTCTCGGTGAGCACGTGTCGCCCGCGCCGCGCCGCCACGATCCCGTGCTCCGGATGCAGCCCGGATGGTGTGCACACCGCAACGAGATCCGAGGGCACCGCCTCGAGCATCTCGTCCAACGCCACGAACGTCGGGACGCCCTGCTCCGCTCCGACCGCCTCGGCGCGCGTCCGGTCGGTGTCGGCCACGGAGACGAGCGTCAGCCCCTCCGTGCGGGCGATCGCGTCGAGGTGGTTGCGGCTGATGCGCCCACAGCCCACCAGCGCCACCCGGACGTCGCCGGTGATCGGCTTCGGCTTCGCGCTCATGCGTTTCGGTTCAGGTTTGGTCCGGAGAGTTGGCGAACGACGCCGTCCGCGTGCTCGTAGGTGGAGCCGCAGACGCGACAGCTTCCGGCGCCCGAATCCGGAAGCCGCTCCCCGCACTGACACATCCACCCGATCCGGCGTGCGGGCACGCCGACGACGAGCGCGAAGGCCGGGACGTCCCTGGCGACCACCGATCCCGCGCCGACGAAGGCGTACTCGCCGAGCGTCGTTCCACAGACGATCGTCGCGTTGGCGCCGATCGACGCCCCGCGCCGCACCAGCGTGCGCCGGTACTCGGACTTCCGCGACACGTGGCTGCGCGGGTTCATGACGTTCGTGAACACCATCGACGGGCCGCAGAACACGTCGTCCTCGAGCTCGACCCCTTCGTACACGGAGACGTTGTTCTGGATCTTCACGTTCGATCCGATGCGCGTGCCGTTCATGACGACGACGTTCTGGCCGAGCGAGCACCGCTCGCCGATCACCGCGCCGCCGAGGACGTGACAGAAGTGCCAGACCCGGGTGCCGGCGCCGATCGTGGCGCCATCGTCGACGTACGCCGACTCGTGCACGACCGCCGTGGCGTGCACGCTCACGTCCCGACCTCGACGGCGCCATGGATGTCCGCCTGCCACTCCTGCAGCGACCGCACCGACTGTGCACGCGAACGCAGCGAGAGGATCGCGTCGCAGGCGGCGCCCGCGGCGGAGAGCGTCGTCGTGTACGCGACGCGGTGCCGGATGGCCGCCTGGCGCAAGGTGTAGTCGTCGCGCAGGGAATGCTTGCCGAAGGGCGTGTTCACCAGAAGCTGCGCGTCGCCGTTCACGATCATGTCCATGCAGTTCGGCCGGCCCTCGTGCACCTTGAGCACCTGCGTGACGGGGATCCCCCGCGCCCGCAGGTAGCGATGCGTGCCGCCGGTGGCGACGAGCCGGAAGCCCATCTCGTGAAAGCGGCGCGCGATGGGCGTCACCGCCGGCTTGTCGTTGTCGTTCACCGTGATGAGGATCGTGCCGCCCAGCGGCAGCCCGTTGGAGGCCGCGAGCTCCGCCTTGGCGAAGGCGCTGCCGAAGGAATCGGAGATCCCCATGACCTCGCCGGTGGAGCGCATCTCGGGACCGAGGATCGGATCGGTGCCGGCGAACTTGTTGAACGGGAAGACCGCCTCCTTCACCGAGACGAAGGGGGGAACCACCTCCTCGGTGAACCCGATCTGCTCGAGGGTCTCGCCGCACATCGCGCGCGCGGCGTGCGACGCCAGCGGCACGCCGATCGCCTTGGAGACGAAGGGGACGGTCCGGCTCGCGCGCGGGTTGACCTCGAGCACGTAGACGACGCCGTGCCTGATCGCGAACTGCACGTTGATCAACCCGACGACGTTGAACGCACGCGCCATGGCGACCGTCTGCTCGCGCATGGTCTGCAGGTCCTTCTCGCCGATCAGATACGGCGGCAGCACGCACGCCGAGTCGCCGGAGTGAATGCCGGCGTCCTCGATGTGCTGCATCACCCCGCCGATCACCACGTGGGTTCCATCCGACAGGGCGTCGACGTCCACCTCGTACGCATCCTCGAGGAACCGATCGATCAGGACGGGACGCTCCTCGGACACCCGGGCCGCCTTCGCGAAGTATTCCTCCAGCGAGGGCGGATCGTAGACGATCTGCATCGCGCGGCCGCCGAGCACGTAGCTCGGCCGCACCAGCACCGGATAGCCGATCCGCTCGGCCGCCTCGAGCGCCTCGTCGACGCTGGTCGCCGTGCCGTTGGGCGGTTGGGTGAGGCCGATCTCCCGCGCGATCGCCTCGAACCTGCGGCGATCCTCCGCGGCGTCGATCGAGTCCGGGCTGGTGCCCAGGATGCGCACCCCTGCCGCCTCCAGCCCGCGCGTGAGCTTGAGGGGCGTCTGCCCGCCGAGCTGCACGATGACGCCCATCGGCTGCTCGCGGTCGACGACCTCGAGCACGTCCTCGAGCGTCAGCGGCTCGAAGTAGAGCTTGTCGGAGGTATCGAAGTCGGTGGAGACCGTCTCGGGGTTCGAGTTGATCATGATCGTCTCGTATCCCCGCTCGCGCAGCGCCATGGCGGCGCGCACGCAGCAGTAGTCGAACTCCACTCCCTGGCCGATGCGAATCGGACCGCTGCCGAGGATGACCACCGACGGCCGGCCGCTGCGCGGACCCTCGCTCTCCTCGTCGTAGCTGCCGTACAGGTAGGGCGTGGCCGACGGGAACTCGCCGGCGCAGGTATCCACCATCTTGTACGCCGGTCGCACGCCGAGCGACCAGCGGAGCGCGCGGACGTCGGTCTCGAGCCCGTCGCGGAGGTCGGCGAGCTGTCGATCCGAGAAGCCGAGCTGCTTCATGCGGCGCAGCGAATTCGCGTCCATCGACTCGAGGCCGGTGAACCACCGCTCGGCCTCGATCAGCTCGTGCATCTGCGCGAGGAACCAGCGGTCGATCGCCGTCAGCTCGTACAGCTCGTCGACCGTCATGCCGAGCTGGAAGCCTCGCTTCACCTGGTAGATCCGCTCGGGCGTCGGCTGGCGGAGCGCGCCGCGGAGCGCCTCGAGGGTGTCGTCGGCGAGCCGGTCGTCGATTAGGCGCTGGCCAACCGACCAGCCGGGCCGGCCGGTCTCCAGCGCGCGCAGCGCCTTCTGGAAGGCCTCCTTGAAGGTGCGCCCGATCGCCATCGCTTCACCCACGCTCTTCATCTGCGTGGTGAGCTGGGGATTGGCCGAGGGGAACTTCTCGAAGGCGAAGCGGGGCACCTTCACGACGACGTAGTCGAGCACCGGCTCGAACGACGCCGGCGTCGTCTTCGTGATGTCGTTCGGGATCTCGTCCAGCCGGTAGCCCACGGCCAGCTTGGCACCGATGCGCGCGATCGGAAAACCGGTCGCCTTGCTGGCGAGCGCGGAGGAGCGCGACACCCGCGGGTTCATCTCGATCACGATCATCTCGCCATCGCGCGGGTTGATGGCGAACTGGATGTTGCACCCTCCGGCGTCGACGCCGACCTCGCGGATGATCGCGACGGCCGCGTCGCGCATGGTCTGGTACTCGCGGTCGGTGAGCGTCATCGCCGGCGCGACGGTGATCGAGTCCCCGGTGTGCACGCCCATCGGATCGAGGTTCTCGATCGAGCAGACGATGACGACGTTGTCGAACTGGTCGCGCATCACCTCGAGCTCGAACTCCTTCCACCCGATGAGCGACCGCTCGAGCAGGATCTGGTGCGTCGGGCTCTCGCGGAAGCCGTGGCGCACGATGGCCTCGAACTCCTCGCGGTTGTAGGCGATGCCTCCGCCGGTGCCGCCCATGGTGAACGACGGCCGGACGATCGCCGGGAAGCCGGTCGTGTCGAGCAGCGCGAGCGCCTCGTCGAAGTCGTTGGCGATGCCCCCCTTCGCGACGCCGAGCCCCAGCCGCTCCATCGCCTCGCCGAAGAGCTTGCGGTCCTCGGCGATGGCGATGGCGCGCGCGTTCGCGCCGATCAGCTCCACCCCGTACTTCTCGAGCACGCCGTTCTCGGCGAGCGCCATGGCGACGTTGAGCGCCGTCTGCCCACCCATCGTCGGCAGCAGGGCGTCGGGGCGCTCCCGCTCGATGATCAGCTCGACGAACGCCGGCGTCACCGGCTCGATGTAGGTCCGGTCGGCGATCTCGGGATCGGTCATGATCGTCGCCGGGTTGGAGTTGACGAGGATGACCTCGTACCCCTCCTCGCGCAGCGCCTTGGTCGCCTGCGTCCCCGAATAGTCGAACTCGGCCGCCTGTCCGATGATGATCGGGCCGGAGCCGATGACGAGGATGCGGTGGAGGTCAGTGCGTCGCGGCATGAATCAGGTCGTCGATGATGTCGTCGCGCGTGCGGCGGGGCGCCCATCCCGTCGCGCGGCGGAGCTTGCCGTTGTCGCCCACCTGCGCCGGAACGTCGACCGGGCGCGCCAGGGCGGCCACGCTGGAAATCTCGGCAGTGCGGCCGAGGCGCTGCAAGACGCGGCCGGCGAGCGCCTGCACGCTCACCCCCTCCCCGCTCGAGACGTTGTACGCCTCGCCCGGCTGCCCGCGCTCCACGAGTGCAAGATAGGCATCGACCACGTCCTCGACGTGCAGGAAATCCCGCACCGTGTCGCCGTTGCCGATCGTCAGCACGCCCCCGCGCTCGGGAAGCTGCCGCGCGCGCGCGACGAGCGAGGGAAGGAGGAAGTGCGGGGCGTGGCCGAGCCCGGAGTGGCTGAAGCTGCGGGTGCAGATCACCCGCACGGCGTCACTGCGCCATGCCTGAAGGGCCGCCGCCTCCTGGGCCACCTTGGAGGCGGCGTAGAGAGTGAGCGGCCGCTGCTCGGCCTCCTCGCGGAGCGGCATGGCGGCGGGATCGTGGCGCCCGTACTGCTCGGCCGACCCGACGACGACCACGAGCGGGTCGGCGGTGCCGGACTGGCGCTGGCGGCGGACCTCGGCGAGGAGGCGGACGGCGCCGACGGCATTCACGTCGTAGGCGGCGCCCGGATCGTCGTTCGCTGCGGGGACGTGGCTGATGGCCGCGAGGTGGAGGATCACGTCGGCGCGGGCGGCGTCGACGGCGGCGCGGACGGCGCGCTGGTCGGTGACGTCGGTCTCGTGCCAGGCAGCCGCCGCGGTCTCGGCCGGCGTGAGCACCGCCGCGGCCGGTGGCGGGCCGTGCGACGCCGCCGTCACCGCCCAGCCGCGCGCCAGCATGGCCCGGATGGCCCACTGCGCCACGAAGCCGTTGGCGCCGGTGACGAGCGCGCGCGTGGTCACTTCGCGGCGGCGTGCCGTGCGAGGTCGGCGGCGACCATCATCTCGACGAGCTGCCTGAAGCGCACGGTCGGCTCCCAGCCGAGCTGCTTCCGCGCCTTCGTCGCGTCGCCGACGAGGAGATCGACCTCGGCGGGGCGGTCGAAGCGGCTGTCGTGACGGACGTAGTCCCGATAGTCCAGGCCGACGGCGGCGAACGCGAACTCGCAGAGCTGCCGCACCGACCAGGTCTCGCCGGTGGCGACGACGTAGTCGTCGGGCTCGTCCTGCTGCAGCATGCGCCACATCGCGTCCACGTAATCGCCGGCGAAGCCCCAGTCGCGCCGCGCCTCGAGGTTCCCGAGCTTGAGCTCGCGCGAGAGACCCAGCTTGCAGCGCGCGGCACCGTCGGTGACCTTGCGCGTCACGAACTCGAGGCCGCGCCGCGGGCTCTCGTGGTTGAACAGGATCCCCGAGACCGCGTACAGGCCGAAGCTCTCGCGGTAGTTGAGGGTGATCCAGTGGCCGTAGACCTTGGCCACGCCGTATGGGCTGCGCGGGTAGAAGGGGGTGGACTCCCGCTGGGGGGTTTCGACGACCTTCCCGAACTGCTCGCTGGAGCTGGCCTGATAGAAGCGCGCCTTCGGGGCCGCCTTCTTCATCGCCTCGAGCATGCGTGTCACACCGAGCGCCGTGAACTCTCCGGTCAGCACCGGCTGGGCCCAGGAGGTCTGGACGAAGCTCTGGGCGGCGAGGTTGTAGATCTCGTCCGGCCGGGTGTCGTGGACGACGTCGGTGAGCGAGGTCTGGTCGAGCAGGTCGGCGCTGCAGAGCTGCACCTCGTCGACCAGGTGGCCGATCCGCTCGTACGGGGTCGTGGAGCTGCGCCGGACGATGCCGACGACGCGGTACCCCTTAGCGAGGAGGAACTCGGCGAGGTAGGAGCCGTCCTGGCCGGTGATGCCGGTGATGAGCGCGGTGGGCATGGCGGGAAGCTAGCCTGGATACGAAAAAGGGAGCCCCTGCGGGCTCCCCTTCGGGTGAGTGAGCGCGCGACGGAGCGGGTCCGTCACGCCACCTGCGCGCCGCGCGGGGCGCGGGGCACCTTGCCGGCGTTGAGGCAGCGGGTGCAGACCTTCACCTTCGTGATCTTGCCGTCGACCAGGGTGCGGACGACCTGCAGGTTGGGCTTCCACGTCCGCCGCGTCTTGTTGTTGGCGTGGGAGACGTTGTTGCCGAACGCGACGCCCTTGTCGCAGTGGAAGCAGCGGTTGCGCTGGATGGCCATGGCTGGTTACTCCCCGACGAACTGGATGATGGCCATGTCCGCGCCGTCGCCCTTGCGGTGGCCGGTCTTGAGGATGCGGGTGTAGCCGCCGTTGCGCGTGGCGAAGCGCGGTCCGATCTCCTGGAACAGCTTGTCCGCGGCCGCACGCTTCTGGATGTGGCGCCCCGCGAGCCGGCGGGCGTGGAGCGTGCCGGTGCGGGCCTTGGTGACGAGCTTCTCGATGAACGGGCGCAGCTCCTTCGCCTTGGCCTCGGTCGTGACGATCTGCTCGCTCTCGATGAGCGAGGTGGCGAGGTTGCGCATGAGGGCGAGCTTCTGCTCGCTCGTGCGCCGGAGCTGCCGTCCTGCCTTGCGGTGACGCATCGGTGTTACTCCTCTTCGTCGTCGGGTGCCGCGGCGGCAGCCTGGCTCGGCGGCGTGCCCCAATCCAGCACGCGCACACCCTCGCCGTTCTCCTCGAACCGCATCCCGAAATTCAATCCCTCACGCTCGAGGAGATCGGCGATCTCCTGGAGCGACTTCTTGCCGAAGTTCTTGACCTGCAGGA
>JABFYH010000122.1 GCA_013361335.1 Gemmatimonadaceae bacterium
CTTCCGATCTCGGCATCGTCGCGCGGACGCGCGGCGACAGCGCACCGACGTTGGGCGCCGCCTTTCTCGCGCTGGCGCGGGGCGACACCGTCACTGCCGCCACCCGGTTCGTGGATGCCGCCGAGCGGCATCCGGAAGCCGCGCCGGCGCTCGTCTCCGCCGCCGCCAGACTGCGGCTGGCGCGCGGCGACGAGGCGGCCGCCGTCGGCCTGTGGGAACACGTGGTCGCGCAGTACGCCGACAGCCCCGAAGCCGCCGAGAGCGAGCTCGAATGGGCGAGGGCGCTCCGGCGACGCGGCGACGCGGCGGGCGCCGTGGCGCATCTCGAGCATCTCATCCTCACCGCGCCGCAGAGCGCGCTCCTCCCCCAGGCGCGGCGCGAGCTGGATCTCGCGCGCGGCGCCGTCCCCAGGTCGTGATGAATCTCCTGTCGAAGCTCCGGCGCGGATCGACGTCCTTCGCCGCCGCGCTCCTGATCGCTCCGTCGCTTTCCGCGCAGCGCCTGCTGGTGCCGATGGACGACGGCCAGACCAACCACCTGAAGGCGTACGGGCTCACCTACAACGCGATGAAGACCGGCGTGCAGGCCGAGTGGCTGCTGAACTATCGCGGCGGCGCCTTCCTGTTGCCCGATCTCCCGGAGCTGCGCCGCCGCGCCGCGCTGGACGGCATCTCGACCGAGCCGCTGACCGACGCGGCGCTCGGGTCCATTCGCCGCGAGATGGCTGCCGGCAACATGGAGAGCGTGCCGCTCGAGAAGGCGCCGCGCATCGCCGTCTACACCCCGTCGGACGCGCAGCCCTGGGACGACGCCGTGACTCTCGCGCTCACCTACGCGGGGATCGAGTTCACGCCGATCTACGACGAACAGGTGGAGCAGGGAGATCTGGGCAAGTACGACTGGCTGCATCTGCACCACGAGGACTTCACCGGCCAGTTCAACAAGTTCAACCTCGGGTACCGTGACGCGCCCTGGTTCCGGGAGCTCGTGGCGAAGAACGCCGCGGCGGCGAAGCGACTGGGGTTCGTCAGCGTGCCCGGGCTCAAGAAGGACGTATCCGAGCGGATCCGGCAGTTCGTCGAGCGGGGCGGCTTCCTCTTCGCGATGTGCGGCGCGACGGAGACGCTCGAGCTGGCGATCGCGGGGCACGACGTCGACATCGCGGGCGAGTTCTCCGACGGTACGCCGATGGATCCGGATGCGGACGCGCGGATGCAGTGGAAGCGTACGCTGGCGTTCCGCGACGCCCATCTGGAGCATTCGCCATTCGTGAACTCGATGAGCGACATCGATGGTCATCAGGTGAACGTCCCTGGCCGCCGGCAACCGCTGGGCACCTTCACCCTGTTCAACTTCTCGGCGAAGTTCGATCCGGTGCCGAGCATGCTCGTGCAGAACCATCGGGCGGTGCTCAACGATTTCTACGGCGTCACGACGTCGTTCACCAAGGCGACGCTCAAGCCGGGCGACGTCGTGCTCGCGACGGAAGAGGGGGCGCCCTGGGTGAAGTACCTCCACGGCGACTACGGCAAGGGCACCTGGACGTATCTGGGCGGGCACGACCCCGAGGATCCGCAGCACGCGATCGGCAACCCGCCCACCGACCTCTCGCTGCACAAGAGCAGCCCGGGCTACCGCCTCATTCTGAACAACGTGCTCTTCCCCGCAGCCAAGAAGAAGCCGCTGAAGACGTGAGGGCGGTCTCCCCGTCTCACCGTCTCACCGTCTCACCGTCTCACCGTCTTCGGGTTATCTTCAGGGGTGCCGCGACCAGCCCCGAAACCGCCCTCGAAGAACCGCATCGGCTCTGCCGCGGCAGCGGCGATGCGCGCGGCCATCCGGCTCGCCGGTGGGCGGGAGGTGTGCTTCGTCAGCACCCTCGACGAGGAAGGCGTGGTGCAGACCGCGCGCGTCGTCGCGCGGGGCGACGTCGGGAGCGTGCTCGCCCTCCCCGGCTTCGCGCGGCGCGGCGAGATGCTCCTGCACAATCATCCGTCGGGGCTGCTCGAGCCTTCGGGCGCGGATTACGACGTCGCCGCGCGGATGCACGACGAGGGGATCGGCTTCGGCATCGTCGACAACGACGCCCGTGCGCTGTACGTCGTCGTCGAGGTGCCGCGCGAGGACGTCGCGGTGCGGCTCGATCCCGCGGCGATCGCCCACGACCTCGGCCCCGACGGCCCAATTGCCCTCCAGCACGTCCGCTACGAGGATCGCGAGAGCCAGCGCGCGATGGCGGCCGCGATCGCGCGTGTCTACAACGAGGGGGGCGTGGGCCTGCTGGAGGCGGGCACCGGCGTCGGCAAATCGCTCGGCTACCTCGTGCCCGCGCTGCGGTGGGCGGCGGCGAATGGCGAGCGGACGATCGTGTCCACCAACACGATCAACCTCCAGGAGCAGCTCGTCGGCAAGGACCTGCCCTTTCTCGCCAAGGCGCTGGGCGACCAGAAGGTCCGCTTCGCGCTGCTGAAGGGGTGGCGGAACTATCTGTGTCGAGCGCGGCTCCAGCAGGCCACCACCGGCGCGGCGCAGCTCTTCGAGGATGGGATGGCGCAGGAGCTGGCGACGCTCGCGGCGTGGGCCGAGCGCACCGCGGACGGCTCGCTCGCCGACCTGCCGACGCCGCCGCGGCCGGAGGTATGGGACGAGGTCTCCGCCGAAGGCGACATCTGCACACGCATGAAGTGCGAGCACTTCGAGCAGTGCTTCGTGTTCAAGGCACGGCGCGCCGCTGCGCAGGCCGACGTGATCGTCGTCAATCACCATCTGCTGCTCTCCGATCTCGCCGTGCGCCGCGCGGCCCAGAACTGGGAGGACGCGGCCGTGCTGCCGGCGTACGGACGCCTCGTCGTCGACGAGGGCCATCATCTCGAGGATGCCGCGGCCACGCACCTCGGCGCCACCGTCACCCGACGGGGACTTCAGCGGCTCGTGAGCCGACTCGATCGCCGCGGGAAGGGGCTGCTGCCCGCGCTGGTGATGCGGCTCTCGGCGAGCAACGATCTGCTGAGCACCGCGAGCCTCGACCTGATCGAGGCGCGGCTCGCCCCGTCGGTGAGCGCGCTGGCGCGCAAGAGCGTGCTGCTGTTCGATCTGCTCGACACCTTCATCGAGCAGGAGGGGCAGCCGGTGGTCCGCCTGACGGCGGCGTTCGCGACCCATCCGATCTGGCAGGCCGGCCTCACGCTCGCCCTCGAGGATACCCTCGGCGAGATCGATCTGCTCGGGGAGGGGCTGCGGCTGGTGCGTGAGCGCATCGAGGGGAGCAGCAAGCTGGACGAGCAGCTCGCGCCGCTGCTGAACGAGATGCGCTCCGTGACCAAGCGACTCCAGACGGCGGGCGACGGCTTGCGTCGCGCGCTCACCCCCGCGCCCGACGACGACAGCGTCCGCTGGATCGAGGTGCGCGGCCGCGAGCGGAGCGTGGCCGTGTCGTGCGTGCCGCTCGATCTCGCGCCGATCCTGCGCGAGGATCTGTTCAAGCGGCTCGACAGCACCATCGTCACGAGCGCGACGCTGACGGCGTCGCGCGGCGCCGTGGCGGCGGACGCGCGGCACTTCGAGTTTCTCGCGGCGCGCCTGGGGCTGGACGATCCGGAGCTTCGACCGACGACCGCGGTGTTTCCGTCGCCCTTCGCCTACGACGCCCAGTCGCTGCTCGCCATCCCGACCGACATCCCCGCTCCGAATGCCGACATGGATGGGCACCGGAACGCCGTCACGCGCATCGTGCTCGACGTGGCCGACGCGGCGGACGGCGGGCTGTTCGTGCTGTTCACGAGCCATCGCGAGGTGCGCCAGCTGGCGAACGAGCTGCGAGCGCGCGGGATCGAGCGGCGCTGGCCGCTGCTCGTGCATGGCGAGGAGAGCCGTGACGCGCTCCTCGCGCGCTTTCGCGATTCGGGGAAGGCGATCCTCCTCGGCACGGCCTCGTTCTGGGAGGGGGTCGACGTGCCCGGTGACGCCTTGCGGGGCCTCGTGATCGCAAAGCTCCCGTTCCGTGTGCCGACCGAGCCGGTGACCGCGGCGCAGTGCGAAGCGATCGTCGCGCGCGGTGGCGACGCGTTCACCGAGTACATGCTGCCGCATGCCTCGCTACGACTCAAGCAGGGCTTCGGACGCCTGATCCGCTCCGGCACCGACCGAGGCGTCGTCGTGATCGCCGACCCGCGCATCGTGACCAAGCGGTACGGGCGAGGCCTGCTCGAGGCCCTGCCTCCGGCGCGCCGCGCGATCGGACGGTGGACCGGGATCGTCGATCGAGTGAGGGAGTTCTACCCGACGATCGCCGTGAACCGTGAACCGTGAACCGTGAACCGTGAAC
>JABFYH010000006.1 GCA_013361335.1 Gemmatimonadaceae bacterium
GGCCAGGGCGCGACGGAGCTCCGCGTTGGCTCGGCCCGTCGCGGCCAGGGTGCGAGTCGCCCGCTGCAGTCCGACGGCGGCGACCGCCGTTCCCGCGAGGAGCCCTGCGGCGAGCATCATGAGACCGAGCGCACCGACGAGCGCCATCCCCTGCCGGCGATGCTCCCGCCGATTCCGGCGATCTCGCCTCATGGTGCGCTGGCGGGCTGGAGGGAGACGTCCAGCGAATCACGCTGCACCACCGGATCCGATGCGGAACGGCCGCCGCGATCCGCCCCGAGCACCGTGATCCGCACGCGGGCCACGCGGTCACTCGGCACCGCTGCCCCGCCTCGTCCGAGCTCCGTCCCCTCGGCGTCGAAATAGCGGAATCCGGTCCGCGCGTTTCCGGCCCGCATGACGTACGGGCCGGCGATCGGCTGCGGCGACGCGAATCCGCCCGCTCCCTCCACCCATTCCCGCAGGCCGAGCTGCCAGCTCCCGTCGCCGCTCCGGTAGAAGGCGTACCGGACCGGCCGTACGATGTGCAGCGGCGCGCCATAGCCGATCGAGTCGGGCGTGGCGATGACGATCCGTCGCGCCGCTCCCGCAGGCCGGCTGGCGAGTGTGCAGGGCGCCGACACGCTGTCGGACGCGACGATCCGCCGGACGCGCCATTCCGCCGGCGCGCCGCCGTACCACCACAGGGAGTCTCCAACCCGAGGTGCCGGTCCCGAAAGCGGCTCGCCCCGGTCGTCGGACTCGGTGACGTACGTCGCGGCGCCGGCGCCATCCCCGCAGGCCAGACCGCCCGCGACGACGCTGCGGAGCTGGAGGGCGGTATCGGTCGCCTGACCCGGCTCGAGGTCGCCGGAACCGGCGGTCAGCGCCGCGAGCTCGATGCCGAGCGCTCCGAGCGCGGCACGGGACTGCGCGTCCGCACTCGCCGACCGCCCTAGCGAGCTCGCCGTCCGCTGCTGTCGAAGCAGGGTGGAGGTGGCCGTCCCGAGGACCACACTCGCGAGGAGCAGCGCCACGAGCAGCTCCGCCAGCGTCGCCCCGCTGCGCCGACCCGCGTTCAGCACAGGAGGGCGCTCCGGTGCGCGATCGATCGCGTGCGGGTCCCTTCGCGCCACTCCACGCGCGCGTCCACCAGCGCGGCCCCGCCGATCGGCGTCGTCACCGTCCACCGCTCTCGCACGCTGTCGCGTGGGTCGAAGGTGGTGCCGCCCTGAGCACGCACGCAGCCCCCCGCCGCCAACGACGCCATCCGCAGATCCAGACGCCGGAGCGCCTGGCGCTCGCGCCGCGCCGCGGCGGCCGTCCGGAGGGAGAGCGCAGCCGTGCCGGCCATCCCGAGAAGGCCGACGCTCACGACCACGAGCGCGGCCAGGACTTCGACGATGGTCAGGCCGGGGCGGGATCGGGGTCCCTGGCGCGATGGGCTGGCGGATGGCATGCGAGCAAGGATCGCCGGGGCCGGCGGTCCGTCGTCACCACGCGAACGCGGATCGGATCGACTTCCCGCCTACTCGCCGAGCCCGTACTCCCGGATCTTGTAGAGCAGCGCGCGGTGAGAGAGATCGAGCAGCTTGGCCGCCCGTGTCCGATTGCCCCGCGTCCGCTCGAGCGCCTCCGTGATGAGCGCGCGCTCGAGCTCCTCGGTGCGCCGCTTCACCGACAGATCGAGCGGCGACGACGCCGCCGCGGCGGCCGGCGGCCGGGTCGTCAGCCCCGACAGCTGCGCGATGTCGAGCTGCGACCCGTCGGTGAGCACCATCGCGCGCTCGATCACGTTCTCCAGCTCGCGAACGTTGCCGGGCCAGGGATACTCCATGAGCGCGCGCATCGTCGCCGGCGTCGCATGCTCGACCTGCAGACCGAGCCGCCGATTGAAGCGGTCGATGAAGTGACGCACCAGCTCCGGCACGTCTTCCGTCCGCTCCCGCAGCGCCGGCAGGTGAATGCGCACCACGTTCACCCGGTAGAAGAGGTCGGCGCGGAACTTCCCCTCGGCGACGTCCGACTCCAGGTCGCGGGCCGTGGCGGCCACGACGCGAACGTCGACCGCCCGCGACACGTTGTCCCCGACGCGCCGAACCTCGCCCTCCTGGAGGACGCGCAGCAGCTTGACCTGGAGCGGCATCGGCAGCTCGCCCAGCTCGTCGAGGAACAGGGTGCCCCCGTCGGCCTCGGCGAACAGTCCGTCGCGGTCGCTCGTCGCGCCGGTGAACGCGCCTTTCGTGTGCCCGAACAGCTCGCTCTCGAGCAGCTGCTCCGGGATGGCGCCGCAGTTGACGGCGACGAAGGGCGCCGGCGCGCGCGGGCTCGCCTGGTGGATGTATCGCGCCACCAGCTCCTTGCCCGTGCCGCTCTCCCCCGTCACCAGCACGGTCGACGGATGCCGAGCGACCTTCTCGGCCAGCGCCAGCGCCGCCGCGAGCTGCGGGCTGCGGCCGACGATCCCCGACGGTGCGCGCAGCGCCGTGAGCTCCTCGTGGAGCTGTGCCACTCTCCGCTGGAGCTGCTCGCGCTCGATCGCCTTGCGAAGCACGAGCAGCACCTGATCCGCCCGGAAGGGCTTGGCGATGAAGTCGTAGGCGCCGCGACGGATCGCCTCGACGGCCACGTCGTCGTCGCCGTACGCGCTCATCATGATGACGAGCGCGCTGCCCCCGGTCTCCTTGTACCGGTCCAGGAAGGTGAGGCCATCCATTCCCGGCATGCGAAGATCGCAGAGGATCAGCTCCGCGGGGGCGGCCGCGAGGAGCTCGAGCGCCGCCGCGCCGTCGCTCGCCGCACGCACTGCATGGTGCTCCGCCTGCAGGATCAGGGTGAGCGTGTGCCGGAGCCCGAGCTCGTCGTCCACCACGAGGACGTTCATTGGCGCCACGGCTCCTGTGGGGCGTCATCGGGATCCACGCCGGGAGCCGTCGCGGTCGTCAGCGGGAGGAAGAGATGCAGCGCCGCGCCGCCCTCGCGCGCGCGCTCCACCCACACGATCCCGCCGAAGTTGTCCACCGTCCGGGCGACGATCGCGAGCCCGAGCCCCGTGCCCTTTCCCGGCTCCTTCGTCGTGAAGAAGGGATCGAAGATGCGCTCGACGTCGGCGTCGGGAACGCCGACCCCCGAATCCGCGACGATGATCTTGACGAACGATTCCGCGCTGCGCTCCCTGGCCAGCCAGGCGCTCACTCGCGGACTGGGCGGGTGGTGCCCGGCGTGCGAGAGGGCATCGCTCGCGCGTCGCTCGAACCCCTGCTCGATGGTCGAGCGCGACATGATCGTCGAGCTCACCGCCACGACACCCGACGCACCCGCGGCATCGGCGGCGTTGAGGAGGAGATTCACGAACACCTGCTCCAGCTCGTGCCGGTCCCCCTGCACCACCGGTGCGCGGGGCGACAGCGTCAGCACGAGGGCGACCCGCCGCAGATGGCCCTGCTCGTCGACGAGCGCCACCACGTGACGCAGGGTCTCGTTGACGTCGATCGGCGTCGGGCTCTGACGTCTGGGGCGAGCGTAGTCCAGCAGCCCGCGCACGATGCGGTCGATGCGCGCCGCCTCGCGCTCCAGCCCGGCCACGGCCTCCAGGGCGCGCGTGTTGCCCGTCGTGCCGACGCGAAGCAGATGCGCATAGCCGCTGATCGCCCCCAGCGGGTTCCCGATCTCGTGGGCGATCCCCGCCGCGAGGCGGCCGACGCTGGCGAGCTTCTCGGCGCGGACCAGCTGCGCCTGCTCGTGCAGCAGTCGCTCGGTCATGCGGTTCACGCTCGTCCCGAGCTGCTCGAGCTCGAGCGTGGCGTGGCTTTCCACGCGCCGTCCAAGGTCGCCGGCGGCGATCGCCTCCGCCGCCGCCGCCGTGCGGCGCAGCGGCTGCACCACCAGACGGCGCAGCTGCACCGCGCCGAATGCCACGACGACGGCGACGTCGGCGGCGATCAGGAGGCTGATGTAGAGAATCGCGCGCCCCGGATCGATGGTGTCGTACAGCAGCACGACGCTCGCCACCGCGAACACCAGCGCGGAGACGGCGAGCAGGGCGAAGTTGACGAGCAGCTCCGTGCGGAGCGAATGCAGGGACGCTGGGCGGCGCATCCGAGATTGACGAGTCGGGCCGGCGGAGGTGACGGCCGTGATCCGTGAACCGTGATCCGTGATCCGTAACGACGAAGGGCACACCGAACTGAGTCTGGTGTGCCCTTCACGCCTTCACCCCCTCTTACCGTTCACGGTTCACCGTTCACGGTGTTCCGGTTACGAGCCGTTACTTACAGGCCGGCTCGCCGTCGCCCGCCGTGCTCACCACCGTGTTCACCGTGTTCACGCCGATGCCGCACG
>JABFYH010000142.1 GCA_013361335.1 Gemmatimonadaceae bacterium
TGAAGAAGGGCGTCGAGATCCTCGTCGCCACCCCGGGCCGGCTGCTCGACCTGATCAAGCAGAAGCACCTCAAGCTCAACAGCGTCTTCGCGATCGTGCTCGACGAGGCCGACCGCATGCTGGACCTGGGCTTCCTCGAGGACGTCGAGAAGATCCTCTCGATGCTCCCCGAGCAGCGCCAGACCATGCTGTTCTCGGCGACCATGCCGGACGCGATCGTGGCCCTGTCCCGGCGCTTCCTGCGCTCGCCGATCACGGTGCACGCCGGTCACTCCGAGGAGCCGGGCGTCAGCCCGCAGACGAAGCAGTTCGTCTACCGCACGCACTCGCTGAACAAGCTCGAGATGCTGGCCCGCATCCTGCAGGCCAAGGACCGCGGGCTCACCATGGTGTTCAGCCGCACCAAGCGCAACTGCGACCGGGTCACCGAGGACCTCGACTTCCGCGGGTTCGCCGCGGCGGCCGTCCACGGCGACCTCAACCAGGGTGCCCGCGAGCGGGCTCTGCGCGCCTTCCGGGCCGGCAAGATCGACGTCCTGGTCGCAACCGACGTCGCCGCCCGCGGCATCGACATCGCGGCCGTCACGCACGTGATCAACTTCGACTGCCCCGAGGACCCCGAGACCTACGTCCACCGCATCGGGCGGACCGGTCGCGCGGGCGCCACGGGCGTCGCGGTCACGTTCGTGGACTGGGAGGACATGCCGCGCTGGCGGATCATCGACAAGACGCTCGAGATCGGCGAGCCCGAGCCGCGCGAGACCTACCACACCTCCGAGTGGCTCTACTCCGACCTCGACATCCCGGCCGACGCCGCCGCCACCCTGCCGTCCGCGCAGCGGTCGCGGGCCGGCCTGGCCGCGGAGAAGGAAGAGGACCTCGGGGGCGGCCGCCGCGGTCAGCGTCCGGTCCGTGGCCGGTCCCGCCGCTCCTCCACTGGTACGCGTGACGCAGCGCCCGCCGAGGCCCCAGTGGCCGACGCCGAGCCCGCCGATCGCGAGCCGCGCCAGCGCCGCCGTCGCCGCAACGGCGAGGTCGTCAAGGGCGACGCGACGCAGATCCTCTTCTCGGACCCGTCGGGCCCGTCCTCGCCGGAGCCCGTCGCGGCTTCGGCCGGCGCTGACGGGGCTGCGAAGGCTCGCCGCCGTCGCCGGAGTCCGCGCAAGCCGGGCTCGGCTCCCGCCACCACTGACTGACACCAGGAGCGCCGCTGATCGGCGGCACCCGAAGGGAATCCGTTACACGTTGGCAAATGTGTAACGGATTCTCTGTTTCAGCCGACGACCGCCTCGAGTCCCGTCGACCCGTTTACTGTCTTCGATTCGACACACACGTAGGACGGTCGGGCCGATAGTCTGGACGGCTTTACTCGATTCGGGACGGAGGCAACAATGGCGCCCCACACCAGCGATATCATCGGCCGCTCGCTGAACTTCGGCTATCTGATCCGGCATGATCCGCTTCTCGCGTACGACGGCGCCAGTGCCGAGTCCTACATCTTCGAGGACCCCGACACCGCACTGTTCCGGGCCCGGCGTTTCGCCGATCGCCTCTCGCAGATCGTTGCGGGCTCTCTGCAAGTGAGTCTGCCCAGACGCGCCACCTTGGGCCGGAAGATCCGGGCACTTCAGGAGGCGAAGGCGATATCCGGCGCCGTCCTCCATGCCTTCGAGCGGGTTCGCGACACCGGCAACGATGCGGCGCATGACCGGGTCGGCGACGCCTATGTGGCGCTCCGCAGTGTGCACGACTGCTTTGAACTCGGACTCTGGTACCACAACCTCGCGACCGGCCAGAACACCGGACGCGCGTTCGTGCCACCGCGTACGCCGGATTCGCCGGCAGCGCCCGTCGACGATCTACGGCTGACCGAGATCCAGATGATGCTTGCCGCGTTCGGCCGCCGCATTGTGGCGATGGAACTGCGTACGTCGGATGACGCACCAGAACGGGCCGAGGCCCTGGCGGCGGCGTTGACGACCGCGCAGACGACCCTCGCGGGCGAGCTGTCCGCGGTTCGCAGAGATGTCGACAAGGTGACGAATCGCCTGGAGGAGGGGTTCGAAGAACGGCTCGCGGCACGCGAGCTCGCCGCCGCCGGCCGTCTGCCCGAGCTGGAATCGAATATCGCCGAAGCGGGCGCCATCGCCGAGCGCGACTACCAGGACCTCGACGCCATCCTTCACCGGCTGTCCGCTTCGGCCGTCGGCAAGACGTCGAATAGTCCCCTCGTGATCAACCAGGCCGGCGCGAACTCGCAGAACTTCGTGATCGGCGGAATCTACGCCGGCAAGGTGCGCAAGCTGGAGGGATTCGCGGGACGCGGGGACGAGAATGCCTGACACGCTCGATCTTCAGCCGTCGGTCTTGGCCCTCGGCGGTTCGGACTCCGTCAACGTCGCGATCGGAGCAGTACACAGCTCTACCTACATCGGAGCACGCTGGACGCTACGAAGGGTGCTCGACGCTGAGGTAGCACGAACTCAATCGCATGCGTATGTCCATCCGTCTTCGAGATCAGACTTCCGCGAAGCGGAGCGTCAACTTGATCTATACGGGCTCATCATCATCGAAGGTAAGCGCGACACCGGGCGTAACACCGATGCGATTCGGCTCCTCGCCGGCGGCACGACCGGAGTGGGTACTCCGGCACCCGACATCATCGAGATTCGGCCCGGGTGGGACGAGCCGAACACTCATGATCTGCCGGAGCTCAGCGGCCATCAGTTCATTCTGGACCTCACCGACGAAGGGCTGGTCACGGAGTACTTTGCCAGAGAACTGATCGAGTACTCCGGCCGCCTCAAACTCCGCGACTCGACGATGGTCATCGTGACCACACCCGAGGTCTGGCGAACCGCCAGACCAATCTTGGACGCGCGGACGTTCTCGTTCGCGCCACGCGGCCATGAAGATCTGATCAAGCACCATTTCAATGCGGCGGGTGTCTTGGAGCTGGCCGGTTGCGTCAGCCACCCGTCCGTCCGCGCGTATGTCACCCGTCCGGAGCGCGACCGAAGCGGTCCCCGCCCGACGGTGGCCGCCGCAGAGAAGCTCGTGCAGATCCATCGAGTCAAGGGCCGGGTGGAGGACAGCGATATTCGCGCAGTCATCGATGAAGCCGAAAGCTGGCGCGAGTTCATCCACCGGCATCTCGACGAATCGCTCGTCGGGGCTGCTGACAAGCGCATATTCCATATCGCGGCGGCGGTCCTCAACGGGGCGCCGAGTGGCATCGTCGATGAGGCCAATCAACTTCTTCGGGTCCGCCTCGGTCACGATCGAGTCCCTCTCTACAGAGCTCTCGAAACGGAAGGATGGACGGCCCGTGTCAAGGCGATCGACGCCGTCGTAGTCGATGACAGAGTATGGGTGGACCACGTGCGACCGGGCCTGGATCTGGCCATCGTGGAGTGGCTCTGGCGGGATCATCCGGCGCTCCGGAAGCAGATCCTCACCTGGTTCAGGAGCCTGCTGACGAACCGAACGACGACAGCCTATGCCGATCGTATCGTCGACGTCCTGATCCATCTTGCCGCCAAGGTTCACAGCCAGGAACTCGTCAGTGAGATTCACAGCTGGTTCAAGGAGACCAAGGAGCGCGAGCGCACGAGGCTACGCGATTCGGCGATCGCCGTCCTCGGCCGTCTCCTGCTCGATGAAGCCATGGGCCGGATGGTGCAACGCCGACTGTGGCGCTGGGCGACCTCCGACTCCGCTGAGCTGACCGTCCCCTTGGCAGCCCTCTGCGGGGGCGAGTACGGCCGCACCTACCCCTACTCGGCATTGGTGCGGCTGAAACAGCTAGCAATGCGCTGCGACGGGTCTGGCCGCGACGCCGTCATCGGCACGCTGCGGGAACTCTGCTTCCCCGGTGACGGCATGAGGATCGTGTTGGAGGCTGTGTCGTCCTGGGCCCAGGATCGTGATTCGCGGGCCGCTGCGATAGGCGTAGAGGCGCTGCTGAGCCCCCTGGGCCCCGCTTCGCCGACGACCGCCCTCCTCGCGTACGCGCAGGAGAACGCTGCGGCGGCAGCCATGCTGACCAAATGCTGGACTCTGCTCGTCACCAGCGAGCATCAAAGTCTTGCCACGATCACAAGGAGCTGGTCCGACATGATCGCCTTGAAGGAGGTCGATCCGCTCCTGGTCATGCGAATCTGGAAGGAGATCGCCAAGTCGGAGATCGCAAAGGCCACCGCCGGCGATTCCGTGTTCTTCGGCTCGATGAGCGTCGCCACGCAGCGCGATCTCGTCCTCTTCCTGTGGCCCCATCGGGCAG
>JABFYH010000072.1 GCA_013361335.1 Gemmatimonadaceae bacterium
GCTCTCGACCCGCAAATCGCCCTGCATCGCGCGCGCGAGCTGACGGCTGATCGCCAGGCCGAGGCCCACGCCGCCATCGTGGGTGTGGATGGCGCGCTTGGCCTGGACGAAGGGCTCGAAGATCTGGTCGAGCTGCTCTTCGGGGACGCCGATGCCCGTGTCCTGCACCGCCATCTCGGCGAAGCCGCCGCGCCGATCGGCCGACACCGCGATGTGGCCCCCGGCCGGCGTGAACTTGAGCGCGTTGGCGAGGAGGTTGAGCAGGATCTGGCGCGCCTTGTCGATGTCGGCCGAGACGACCAGATCCTCCGGCACTACGCCGCACTCGAGCGTGAGCGAGCGTTCCGCGAGCTGCGGACGCACCATCTCCAGGACGCTGTCGAGCAGGGCATCGGCGCGCACGCGGCGCGGCTGGAGCTCGATGCGCCCCGCGCCCCCCTTCGCGAAGGCGAGCACCCCGCCGACGAGCGTGTTGAGGTGGTCCTTGCTGCGCTGGATCTTCTGCAGGTCCTCAACCATCGCCTCCGTCACCGGCCCGCGCACCCCCATCTCGATCAGCTGCGCGTAGCCGCCGATCGCGTTGAGCGGGGTCCGCAGCTCGTGGCTCATCGCGGCGAGGAAGTCGCTCTTGGCGCGATTCGCCTCGGTGGCCTCGCTCGTGAGCCGCTTCAGCTCCGCCTCGTTGCGCTTCGCGTCCTCGATGTCGGTGTTGGTGCCGAACCACCGGATGATCTCACCGTCGCTGCCGCGCTGCGCCGTGCCGCGCGCGAGGTGCCAGCGGTACTCGCCGCCGGCTGCCTGAAGGCGGAACTCCACCTCGTAGGGATCGCCCGTCGCCAGCGAGTGCGCCCACGACGCGCCCGCGCCCGCGATGTCGTCGGGATGCACGAAGCTCTGCCATCCCGTCCCCACCAACGCCGACATCGGGGCGCCGAAGTACGCCTCGGCGCGATGGTTCACGTAGTCGAGCAGCCCGTCGGCCTTCGCCGTCCAGACCTGCACCGGGATCGTGTCGGCGAGAAAGCGGTATTGCGCCTCGCTCTCCTCGATGGCGCGCCGAGCCGTCACCGCGTCGGTGACGTCGGAGCCGTGAGCGACGATCCCCTCGATCGTGCCGTCCGCCCTGGCGAGGGGCTTGTAGACGAAGTCGAGGAAGATCTCCTCCGGCGGGTGGCCCTCGGTGCGCGCCAGCATCACGGGAATGGCCCGGCCGACGAACGGCTCGCCGGTCGTGAACACCCGATCGAGGAGCGCGACGAAGCCCTGGTCCACCAGCTCGGGCAGGACGTCGACGACGCATTGCCCGACGACGGAGCGGTCGCCGATCAGGCGCTGGTACGCATCGTTGACGAACTCGAACCGGTGCTCCGCTCCGCGGAGCACGGCGAGAAAGGCCGGCGCCTGCGCGAACACCTCGCGAATCCGGTGCTCGGCCCGCTCGGCAGCGGCGAGGGCCGCCTCGAGCCGGCTCTCGGCGACGACCTGCGCGGTGGTCTCGGCGGCCGGATTGAAGAAGGCCACGACCCTGCCATCTTCGTCGCGAATGGGGCTCACCGCGAAGGTGAACCAGGCGTCGCCGAGGGTGCCGTCGGCGCGGTCCATCGCGAAGCGCTGATTCTCGGCGTACGTCGTGCGGCCTTCGTCGCTCCAGTCGAACATCCGCTCGATGTCCGGCCAGATCTCGTTCCAGACCTCAGCGCCGGGCCGGCCGAGGGCGGACGGATGCTTGGTGCCGAGCACGGCGCGGTAGCCGTCGTTGTAGATCAGCGTGAGCGACTGCCCGCACCAGAGGAGGATCGGGAAGGGCGAGCCGAGCGCGGTGCGCACCGAGGTGCGCAGCTGGGGTGGCCAGGTCTCGGGCGAGCCGAGTGGCGTGCGCGACCAGTCGACGGCCCGGCAGCGCCGCGCCATCTCGCCGTTGCCGGGAAAGAGCGACGTCAGGTCGTCGCGAACCCCCAACTCTGTCCCCATGCCCTCCACTCCCCCCACGCTGGTCGCTCAAGCTAACCCGGCCGGTTGGCTTCCCGACAGAGGCCGGGGGGCCTGGCCGACTCAGCTGGTGGCGGCGCGGCTGGTCTTGACCGTCTCGATCTCCCGCTCGACGCGCGCGATCTCGGCCTCGGCGGTCATGATGTTGGCGGCGAGGGAGGCGTAGCGCTCCCCCTCGAGCTCCCCGCCGGCGGCCTTGGCGCGGTAGACGGCGAAGCCGAGCGAGGCGGCCGCTTCGTCGGCGCGCTGCTTGGCCCGGTGCAGCTCGAGGCGGAGCTTCCCTTCGTCGAGGGCTCCCTGCGCCACCTGTCCCGCCTTGTCCAGCTCGCGCTTCAGCGTATCCCAGATCGCCATGGTTCGACTCCGTGAGAGGTCTGCTTTCTACGCCCCGCACCTGGCGAAAGTTGCGTGATCGGGTGGGTGAACTGCAACAGTGAACGCGGATTCCGCGGATGCGCGCAGATTACGCGGATCTATCGTGGTCGGGACGCCTCCGTGAGGCTAGGAGGCCGCCCGAACACTGTCAAAGTTTGAAAATCTTGAGGGCCGCGGAGCTGGTTTGGGTGCAGGAAGCGACGACTCCACTCGGAGCGATCCGCGGCATCCGCGTGCATCCGCGTGATCCGCGTTCCGCAGTTACCAAAGAAAAGCGCCCCGCATTGCGGGGCGCTTCGCTTTTCCGAACGTGCGGGGCGATCAGGCGGCCGTGGTGGCCTCGTCCTTGGTGGCCGGGTAGACGCTCACCTTCTGACGCGTCTTGCTCTTGTGCTCGAACTTCACGACGCCGTCGACGAGGGCGTAGATCGTGTAGTCCGTGCCCAGCCCGACGTTCTTGCCGGGATGCCAGACGGTGCCGCACTGGCGCAGGATGATGTTGCCGGCGATGACCTTCTCGCCGCCGAACTTCTTGATCCCGCGGTACTTCGGGTTGCTATCGCGGCCGTTGCGCGACGAGCCGACGCCTTTCTTGTGAGCCATGGTCTCCTCGCGTCAACCGAGCGTGATGTCGTTGATCTTCACTTCCGTGAAGCCCTGCCGGTGTCCCTGCTTCTTGGCGTAGTTCTTCCGGCGCTTCATCTTGAACACGACGATCTTGTCGCCGAGCCCGTGCTTCACGATCTCGCCCGTCACCTTGGCGCCGGAGAGCGTGGGCACGCCGGTCTTGACGTTGTTCCCGTCGCTGCCGAAGAGGACGTCGTTGAACTCGATCTTCCCACCCGCCTCACCCACGATGGTAGGGAAGCGATATTTCTTGCCCGACTCGACGCGGAACTGCTTGCCGCCGGTGCGGATGATTGCGTAAGACATGGATAGGCCCGTGAACGTGTGGCGTAGAGCCTAAGAAGTTAAGCGGCGCGCAGTTAGGTGTCAATCCGGGTGAGACGGTGAAGACGGTGAGACGGGCAAAGCGAAGCCCGCGCCTCGGTGACCCGCTCGGCCCCGGCCAGGTTAAGCTGGTCGACATGCATCCGAAGACACGCTTCCTCCGATGACGCCACCGCTTCGACTGGTCCCCTCCGAGCCGGCCGATCGAAATGGCCGGGCGCTCGCCCCAGGTGCGGACCAGCGCAGCCTCGTCATCCACGCCGCCCGTGCGGGCGACGTGCGCGCCTTCGCGACCCTGGTGGACCTGTACTACGCGCGATGCCTGCGCTTCGCGATGCATATGCTGTCGAGCCGGGCGGATGCCGAGGAGGCCGTGCAGGACACCTTCGTGCGGGTGTATCGCGCCCTCCCCTCGTACCGCGAGCAGGACTCGTTCGAGCCCTGGCTGTTTCGCATCCTCGGCAACCGCTGCCGCACGGTTGGGGCGCGGCAGCGGCGGCATGCGGAGGTCGTCGAGTACGGCGAGGTGCCGGAGCGCGCCATGGCGGCGCGGCAGGACACGGAGATCGCCTGGCGCGAGGAGATCGACCGCGCGCTGAAGTCCCTTCCGGTGGAGCAGCGCGAGGCGTTCCTGATGCGACACGTGGAAGGGATGAGCTACGAGGACATGGGCGTCGCAACCGGCGCCGGCGTGTCCGCGCTGAAGATGCGGGTGAAGCGCGCCTGCGATGCCCTACGGGTCCGACTCACCGAGGTGGACGGTGGCTGACGATCGAGACGAGATGCGCGACGACGGCAGCGACGACGTGCGCGACGAGATGATCGAGCGCGTTGCAGCGGCGCTCGGGCCGCTGCCCGAGATCGATCCGGCGGCGCGTGCCCGCGTGCTGGTGGCCGTGGCTGCCGAGCGGCAGCGCGACCGCGAGCAGCGCCGCGTGCCCGTGCGGCGGCCGCGGGTGCTGTGGTG
>JABFYH010000203.1 GCA_013361335.1 Gemmatimonadaceae bacterium
CTTCTGTTGGCGTCGGGTCGGGATCGCGGTGCGCTCGCGTCTCCGATGGTGAACGGACACCAACAAAGAAGTCACGGAACCAACGGAAATGACGGAACGGGCGGATCGAACAAACGGAGCATTGTGATCCGCCGGTTCTGTGGGTTTTCGCCGCTTCCGTGGAGCAGTTCCGACGTTGGAGCGGTTGAAGGTGCTGCAGTCGCCGTCGCTCTTGCGACCGACGCGAAGGACACCAACGTTGAGCCAGGAAGCCCACCCACTCGATCCTTGAAGGGAGTGCGCACATGAAGGCTCCATCCCTCACCCTCGGCATCGAAGAAGAGTACCAGATCATCGATCCGCACACGCGCGAGCTCAAGTCGTACATCACCGAGATCCTCGCCGGCGACAAGCTGGTGCTCGACGAAGTGAAGCCCGAGCTCCATCAGTCGATGATCGAGATCGGCAGCCGCGTGTGCCGCACACCGCAGGAGCTGCGCGCCGAGCTGGTGCGGCTGCGTGGGATGGTCATGGACCTCGCCGCCAAGAGCAACCTCGTCATCGCGGCCGCGGGCACGCACCCCTTCTCCTGCTGGACCAAGCAGGAGATCACCCCCCTCGAGCGTTATGTGGGGGTGCAACAGGACCTCCAGGATCTCGCCCAGCAGCTCCTCATCTTCGGCACCCACATCCACGTCGGGATCGAAGACCGCGACTTTCTCATCGAGGCGATGAACGTGTCGCGGTACCTCCTGCCGCACGTGCTCGCCCTCTCCACGAGCTCTCCCTTCTGGCAGGGGCGCCGTACCGGGCTCAAGTCCTATCGAAGCATCGTCTTCCGAAACTTTCCGCGCACCGGCGTCCCCCCGATCCTCCGATCCTACGCCGAGTACGACGAGCTGCTCGGCTCCCTCGTCGCCACGCGGTGCGTGCCCGACGGCTCCAAGATCTGGTGGGACGCCCGGCCCCATCACGCCTTTCCCACCCTCGAGTTCCGCGTCTGCGACGTGTGCACCCGGGTCGAGGAGGCGGTCTGCATCGCCGCCATCCTGCAGGCGATCGTCGCCAAGATCTGGAAGCTCCGCCGGGACAATCTGACCTTCCGGCTGTACGCCCCCGCGCTGGTCGACGAGAACAAGTGGCGGGCGGTCCGCTTCGGTCTCGACGGCAAGCTGATAGACTTCGGGAAGGAGCAGGAGCTGCCGGCCCGCGAATTGATTACCGAGATGCTGGAGTGGTTCGTGGACGACGTCGTGGACGAGCTCGGCAGCCGGCGCGAGGTGGAGTACGCCTTCGAGATCATGCGCGGCGGCACGAGCGCCGATCGGCAGCTCGCAGCCTACGAGCAGACCGGCGATCTGCGCTCGGTCGTCGACCGGATCATCGCCGAGACCGCCGAGGGCGTCCGCCCCGAGATCGTTTCCTCCTTCTCGGCTCGGCCGTCCACGGGCGAGCGGTATCGCGCCATCAAGCTCGGCGAGGACTCGTCGAGACAGACCCAGGGAGCAGCCTCGTTGTGATCATCCAGCATTCCCGCCGGCCCGTCGTCGGCATCCCCACCCAGACCCTGCAAAGCCTGGGCGGCGTGTCGGCCGAGATCCCTCCATCGTGGGTCATGAGCCAGCGGTACATCCTCACGCTCACCGCCGCCGGCGCCATCCCCTGGCTCATTCCGCTCGTGGATGACGACACGCTGCGTGGCATCTACGAAGGCCTCGACGCCGTCTTCCTCCCCGGCGGCGCGGACATCGATCCAGCCACCTATGGAGCGGAGCCGCATCCGCTCTGCGACAAGACCGACCGCGAGCGCGACCGCGTCGAGGTCGCCCTCGCTCGCTGGGCGCTCGAGGACGAGAAGCCGGTGTTGGGGGTCTGCCGCGGGATGCAGCTCATCAACGTCGCGGCCGGCGGCTCGCTCTATCAGGATCTGGCGGACGAGCTGCCCGGTGCCCTCAAGCACGACTACTTCCCCTTCCGCGGCCAGAGCTACACCCGCGACTACCTGGCCCACGAGGTGCGCGTGGCCGAGGGAACGCGCCTCGCCCAGATCATGGGCGTCGGACCGCTGCGGGTGAACAGCATGCATCACCAGGGCGTGAAGGCGCTCGGTCATGGGCTCCTCCCCACTGCGGTGGCGCCCGACGGGTTGATCGAAGCGATCGAGGGGGACCGCGACGGCTACCTCGTTGCAGTGCAGTGGCATCCGGAGGTGCTGACGGACAACGACGCGCGGACTCGCGCGATGTTCTCCGACTTCGTCGCCGCCGCGGTGGAGTGGGGCGTCAGCCGGGTCTAGTCGGCCGGCGCCACGCTCGCTGCCACCGCGGGCGCGTCGGCCGACATCCGGAGCCGGCGGAGCAGGGGACGCATGGTGAGGCCCTGGCCCACCAGCGACAGGATCACCACTCCCGCGGTGACCGTCACGATCTGCGCACGTTGCGCGAGGTCCTCGGGCAGGCCGAGCGCCAGCACCATCGACAAGGCACCGCGCAGTCCTCCCCACGTCATCACCGCGCTCCATCTCGGCGGAATTCCTTCGCGCGTCCGAGCGAGCAGCGCGCCGGTGCCGAACACCACCGCGGCGCGGGCGGCGAGCACCGCCAGGGCGGCCACGACGATCAGCGCCCACTCGCGGATCAGGACGGCCAGCGGCGCGGCGGCGCCCAGCAGCAGGAACACCGCGGAGTTCAGCACGAAGGCGGTCCATTCCCAGAAGCCGTGCACCGCCTGCTGCGTCGCCGGCGACATCGCGTGCACGCGCCCGTGGTTGCCGCACAGGATTCCCGCCACCACGGTCGCGATGACGCCGGAGACATGCAGATGCTCCGCGACGGCGAATGACCCGTACGCGGCGATCGTCGTGATCGTGATCTCGATCGCCACGTCGTCGACCCGTCTGATGACGCGCGTCGCCGTCCATCCCGTTACCAGCCCCGCCGCTGCTCCTCCCAACACGATCCGCCCGAAGTCCACCGACAGCGACCACGCGGTGGTATCGGTGCCACCGAGGTAGGCGAGCACCAGCGAGAGCAGCACGATCGACGTGCCGTCGTTGAGGAGGCTCTCGCTCTCGACCAGCACCTCGAGCTGACGTGGCGCGGCCACTTGCCGGAACAGCGCGACGACCGCCACCGGATCAGTCGCCGCGATCACGGCCCCGAACACCAACGCCGCCTTCCAGGGCACAGGCACGACGCCCGGCAGCATTCCGCTCGTACCGGTCAGCAGGTACGCCGTGATGAGGACCGCCACGACGACTCCCGGCACTGCCAGGATGCCGATCGTCCAGGCGCTCGCACGCAGCTCCCGATAGTGGAGGTGGTACGACGCCTCGAACAGCAGGCCGGGCAGGAACAGCGAGAACAGCAGCTCCTTCGTGAGGTGCGGCAGCATCACGACGTCGGCCGTCCCGAGCGCCAGGCCGGTAAGGACGAGCGCGATCGTGAACGGGATGCGCAGCCGCCGCGACACGATCGCGACCGCCGTCGCGATGCATAGGAGCAGAATGAAGCCTGCGGTCTGAGGCACGACGAGGCGAAACGGGAGGTTTGGCGGCGCGGCTACGGTGCGGCTCTCAAAGCTAGCGTCCCTCCGTCCCGCCGAGCCGCCAAGCCGTTCGACGAACGGTCCAGACCAGCGGATCACCGCCGGGAAGCGTATTGTTGTCAGTCGCGCGGCTCACCGTTCGGCCAACACCTACGTCGCAACCCCCTGTCTGTGTACATGACGCTTGCCCCGCGGTCGACCGCGCGCGAGGGTGCCCGTCGTTGGGCCTTCCCGTCGCTGCACGTCGCCCCGCTTCTGCTGTCGATGGCCATGCTCGGTGCGTGCAGCCGCGCTCCGCTACCCCGCATCGGTGGCGCGCCGGCCGCACCCGTGTCGCCCAGCGAGCCCTGGCGCGCCCCTCGCGGCGTCGTCCCCCCCGCGCCGCCCGTCCCGGACGCGATCGGCGACCTGCCGCCGGACGTGGCCCCGCGCCGGGATGCGCTGGTGTTGCCCGACATCGTCGACCTCGCTCTTCGCAACAACCCGCAGACGCAGCTCAGCTGGGCGCAGGCGCGCGCAGGCGCCGCCACGTACGGAGCAGCGAGCGCTGCCTACCTCCCCACGGTGGATGCGTCGGTCAACGCCGTTTACTCGCAGACCACGGTCGGGCAGACGCTCGGCGGCGTCGGGACTCGGCGGTCCATCACGCCGAGCGCCAGCCTCTCGTATCTCCTGTTCGACTTCGGCGGACGCAGCGGATCGGTGGCCGCCGCGCGCGCCGCGGCGGTAGCGCTCGACCTGACTCACAACGCCACCCTTCAGAACGTGGCGCTCCAGGCCGAGGGGGCCTACTTCGACTTCCAGGCGCGGCGCGCCCTGCGGACGGCCGCACAGCTCAGCGTGGCCGAGGCGGACACCAACGTCAACTCCGCCCGGCAGCGCAACCGCGCGGGGGTGGCCACGATCGCCGACGTGCTCCAGGCGGAAACGCTGCTCGCGCAGGCGCAGCTCGATCTGGAGACCGCGGAAGGAAATGTTGAGATCGCCCGCGGCGCCCTGGCCGTGGCGATGGGGCTGCCCGCCAACGCGCGCTACGATCTCGCGCCGGTGGGTGATTCGGTGGCGGTGGCCGCGGCCGCGGTGAACGTCGACTCCCTGATCGACCAGGCCCTCGGCGCGCGCCCCGACCTGGCCGCGGCGCGCACGCAGATCGAGCAGGCGCGCGCGGAGCTGCGGGTTGCGCGCTCGTCGCTCTACCCGAGCGTCACGCTCGGCTCGACGGTCAGCCATCCCTACTCGAGTCAGCCGAACGCCTCCGGCGCGACCTTCGGCGTCACGCTCGGCGTCGCGATTCCCGTCTTCAACCTGGCGCGGCCGTACAACGTCATGGCGGCCCGGGCACAGGTCGACGCGGCGTCCGCCCGGGCGAACCTGTTGCGCACGGATGTCGCCCAGGAGGTGTACACGTCGTACTACTCCCTTCGCACCGCCACGCAGCGCTCCCGCACCGCCGACGTGCTGCTGGCGAGCGCGACGCGCTCGGAGGCGGCGGCGCGCGCCCGCTATCGCGCCGGCGTGGGGACGATCCTCGACCTGATCACCGCGCAGTCGGCGCTCGCGAGCGCGCGAGCGCAGCAGGCCCAGTCCCGGTGGGTCTGGGCGAGCGCGCTCGCCCAGCTGTCGCACGACGTGGGCGCACTCGGCTCGCGCGGCGAGACGCTCGTCCCGCTCGCGCGGGATTCCAGCGCTGCCCGCCGATGACCCCTGTTCGCCTCCCACGCTCACTCATGCGTGCGACTTCGGTTCGCCGTCCGATTCTCGCCAGCCTCGCGGTCCTGTCGCTCACCGGCGCCTGCTCCAAGAAGCAGGAGCAGCGAGGCCGTCAGGCGGTGCCCGTGCTCGCCACGCGCGCGAAGAAGGCGGCGGTGCCGTACACCATCGAGGCGAACGGCGTCGTCATCCCGTACCAGTCGTCCACCGTCGCGTCGCAGGTCGAGGGCATCATTCGCCGGGTGGCGTTCCAGGAAGGGCAGGACGTCGCGAAGGGGCAGGTGCTGTTCGAGATCGATCCGCGGCCCTACCAGGCGCAATATCAGGTGGCGGCCGCCAACCTCGCGCGGAGCCGCGCCACGGCGGAGAATGCGCAGCGTGAGGCGCAGCGGTATGCGGCGCTGGCGCAGCAGGATTACGTGACGCGCGAGCAGGCCGACCAGCAGCGGGCGAGCGCGGCGTCCACCGCGGCGAGTGTCGCCGCCGATCAGGCGGCGCTCGCGGCGGCACGCTTCAACCTGGAGAACACGACGATCCGCGCTCCGATCGCCGGTCGCACCGGTGCGTTGCTGGTACGCGAGGGCAACCTCGTGCACGCCTCCGGCGCCACGCCGCTCGTCGTGATCAATCAGATCAGCCCCATCCTCGTCCGCTTCGCCATCCCCTCGACCCAGCTTCCGCTGCTCCAGCGGTACGGGACGGTCGGTGGCCTCGTGGTCACGGCCACGCCCAGCTCGGGAAGCGAGTCGGTGACCGAGCCGACCGCCGGCCCGATCGGCCTGTCGGTCGGCGGTGGCGATCCGGCGCAGGCCGCCGGCTCGACCAGCACGGGGCAGGGTGGTGGTCCGCCGAGTGGAACCCGCGCCGCTCCGGCCACGCCGTCGCTCGTTCCCATCGCGCAGCCGGAGAACGGCTCGCTGTCGTTCATCGACAACGCCGTCGACACCACCACCGGCACGGTGCTGCTCAAGGCATCGTTCCCCAACCCGAACAAGCGGCTCTGGGTCGGCGAGTTCGTCGCGACCAAGCTCGAGCTGTTCGTGGAGCAGAACGCGCTCGTCGTCCCCACGCCGGCAGTCGTCACCGGCCAGCAGGGCACCTACGTCTACGTGATCACCGACAGCGGAACGGCACAGCAGCGCCCCGTCCGGGTCGAGCGGACGGCGGGCGATCTCACGGTGATCGCCTCCGGTCTGCGCGACGGCGAGCAGGTGGTCACCGACGGGCAGGCGCGGCTCACGCCGAACGCCAAGGTGGTGCTCAACACGCCGCAGGGGGGACCGGCAGGGCGGCAGGGCGGCGGACGTCGGGGCGTCGCCGGCGCGGCGGGTGGGCCGCAGGCTCGCGCAGCGAGGGGCGCGCCCGCGTCCCCATGAACTTCACCGCGGTCTTCATTCGCCGCCCGGTCATGACGACGTTGCTCATGACCGCGATCCTGGTGTTCGGCATCGCGTCGTACTTACGGCTCACCGTGAGCGACCTGCCGTCGGTGGACTATCCGACGATCAACGTGAGCGCCAACCTCCCGGGCGCGAGCCCGGAGACGATGGCAGCCACGGTCGCGACGCCCCTCGAGAAATCCTTCTCGGCGATCGCCGGCATCGACAACATCACGTCGAGCAGCGGCCTGGGGAGCACCAACGTCACCCTCCAGTTCTCTCCCGATCGCGACATCGACGCCGCGGCGCAGGACGTCAACGCGGCGATCTCCGCCACGCTCGCCTTCCTGCCGTCGAACATCATCCCGCCCTCGTATCGCAAGCAGAACCCCGCGGCGTCGCCGATCCTCTTCTTCGCGCTGACGTCGAGCGGGATGTCGCTCACCGACCTCGACGAGTTCGCCGAGACCAACATCGCGCAGCGGCTGTCGATGGTGGACGGGGTGTCGCAGGTCAGCGTGTTCGGATCGGCCAAGTACGCGGTGCGGGTGGAGCTCGATCCGGCACAGCTCACCGCCCGCAACCTCAGCATCAGCCAGATCGCGCAGGCCATCCGCACGAACAACGTCACGCTGCCCACCGGCGTGCTGTACGGAAAGGACCGCACCCTCACCATCCAGGCCACCGGACAGCTGTCCAACGCCGACCAGTTTCGCAGCATGGTGGTGGCCAACAAGAATGGCGCGCCGATCCACCTCGGCGACCTCGGACGCGTCTACGACGGCGTCCAGAACTACCGCAACGCGAGCTGGTACAACGGGGAGCGGGCCATCGTGCTGGCGGTCATGCGCCAGCCTGGCACGAACACCGTCGCCGTGGCGACGGCGGTGAAGCAGGCGCTGGCGGAGCTCATGCCGTCGCTCCCGCCGTCCGTGAAGGTGAACATCCGCTACGACCGCTCCGAGGGGATCAAGGCATCGGTCAACGAGGTCAAGGAATCGCTGCTCCTCGCGCTCATCCTCGTCGTCATCGTCATCTTCATCTTCCTCCGCAACCTCACCGCGACCGCGATCCCGAGCCTGACGCTGCCGATGGCGATCGTCGGCACCTTCTCGGTGATGTACGTGCTGGGCTTCAGCATCGACAATCTCTCGCTCATGGCGCTCACCCTGGCGGTGGGGTTCGTCGTCGACGATGCGATCGTGATGCTGGAGAACATCGTCCGGCATATCGAGAAGGGCGCGCCGCCGCTCGAGGCCGCGCTCGACGGCGCCGAGGAGGTCGGGTTCACGATCCTCTCGATGACCATCTCGCTCGCCGCGGTGTTCATCCCGTTGATCTTCATGGGCGGGATCATCGGCAAGCTGTTCCGCGAGTTCGCGATCACGATCAGCGCGGCGATCCTCGTCTCCGGCTTCGTGTCGCTGACGCTCACGCCGATGTTGTGCGCCCGGTTCCTCAAGTCGCACGAGGGTGAGACGCATGGCCACTTCTATAACGCGGTCGAGCGGGCGTTCAACCGGCTGCTCCGCGGGTACGAGCGCTCGCTCGGCTGGGCGATGGCGCGCCGGCCGCTGACGCTGGTGTTCTCGGCGCTCATCCTCGTCGCGACGGCGCTGCTGTTCCGCACGATTCCCAAGGGCCTCTTCCCCAGCGACGACACCGGCCTGCTGAGCGGATCCACCGTTGCCGCGCAGGGGACGTCGTTCCCCGAGATGATGCGCCTGCAGCTGCTCGTCAACAAGGCGCTCGAGCGGGATACGAACGTCGCCGGCTACATGTCGAACATCAACAACGGCAGCAACGGCGACATCAACATCGTGCTCAAGCCCGCGGGGCAGCGTCCGTCGGCCGACGACATGGTGCGCGAGCTGACCCGCCGCCTCAACGGCATTCCGGGGATGCAGGTGTTCGTCCAGAACCCGCCGAGCATCCGCATCGGCGGGCGGGGGTCGCGCACCCTCTACCAGTACACCCTCCAGGGGCACGACGTCGCCACCCTGTACGCCGGCGCCCAGCGAATGCAGGCGGCCATGCGCGGGCTGCAGATGCTGACCGACATCACGAGCGACCTCGAGAACCGCAACCCGGTCGTCAACGTCAACATCATCCGCGACCGCGCGGCGATGCTCGGCATCACCCCCCTCGCCGTCCAGCGGGCCATGGCCAGCGCGTACAGCGAGCAGCAGGCGAGCACGATCTACACGGCGACCAACAACTACTGGGTCGTCCTCCAGATCCGCCCGGAGGACCAGGCCGACATGTCGGCGCTCCAGAAGCTCTACATCACGAGCGCGACCGGCAAGCTGGTGCCGCTCAGCGACATCGCCACCTTCAGCCAGAGCGTCGGGCCGCAGCGCATCAACCATTCCGGCCAGTTCGCCTCGGTGACGATCTCGTTCAACCTCGCGGCGAACGCGGACCTCGGCTCGGCGGTGACGGAGGTGAACCGGCTCGCGGCGCGCACGCTGCCGGCGAGCATCACCGGCAACTTCTCCGGCACCGCGCAGGCCTTCCAGGATTCCCAGCAGGGCCTGGGCATCCTGCTGCTCATCACGGTGTTCATCATCTACATCGTGCTGGGTATCCTGTACGAGAGCTTCATCCACCCGATCACCATCCTCACCGGGCTTCCCTTCGCCGCCTTCGGGGCGCTGCTCGCGCTCACCGTCACCGGGCAGCAGCTCGACGTGTACGGCTACGTCGGCGTGATCATGTTGATCGGCATCGTGAAGAAGAACGCGATCATGATGATCGACTTCGCCGTCGAGGCGGAGCGGAGCGGGCACACCACGCCGGCCCAGGCGATCGTCGAAGCGGCGAGCGTACGGTTCCGGCCCATCATGATGACCACCGTGGCCGCGATCGCCGGCACGCTGCCCATCGCCATCGGCATCGGGGCGAGCGCGTCGTCGCGCCGGCCGCTCGGCATCGCGGTCGTCGGCGGCCTCGCCTTCTCCCAGATCGTCACCCTGTACGTCACGCCGGTGTTCTACACCTACCTCGACGACCTGCAGTCCTGGCTGGGGCGGCAGTCCGGCCGGTTCCCCTGGTCGCAGCCGGAGCCGCCGCGCGCCGACGGGCCCACCGGCGTGCCGGCGTGAACCTCACCTCGGTCTTCATTCGCCGCCCGATCATGACCACGCTCGTCATGGTCGCGATCCTGTTCTTCGGCGTCGTCGCCTACCGGCAGCTTCCGGTGAGCGACCTCCCGAACGTCGACTTCCCGACGATCAGCGTGACCGCCGTGCTGCCGGGTGCGAGCCCGGCGACCATGGCGGCGACGGTGGCGACGCCGCTGGAGAAGCAATTCTCCACGATCGCCGGCATCGACAACATGACCTCGACGTCGAGCCTCGGCACGACGCAGATCGTCATCCAGTTCTCGCTCGACCGGAACATCGACGCGGCCGCGCAGGACGTGCAGGCGGCGATCACCCAGACGCTGCGCGGCCTCCCCCAGGGGATCATGCCGCCGTCGTATCAGAAGACGAACCCGGCCGACGCTCCGATCCTCACCCTCGCGCTCACCTCCGACGAGATCCCGCTCTCGGCGCTCAACGAGTTCGCCGAGACGACGATCGCGCAGCGCCTGTCGACGGTGGCTGGCGTCGCGCAGGTGCTCGTGTACGGCGCGCAGAAGTACGCCGTCCGTGTGCAGCTCGACCCCGGGCAGCTCGCCTCGCGGAACCTCGCGCTGGCGGATGTGGAGCAGGCGATCGCCAGCCAGAACGTGAACCTGCCGACCGGTGTCCTCAACGGGCCCAAGCTCGCGCTCACCGTGCAGGCGAGCGGCCAGCTCCAGACCGCCCAGGAGTTCCGCGATCTCATCGTGACCTACCGGGCCGGCGCCCCGGTGCATCTCTCCGATCTCGGCCGCGTCACCGACGACGTCCAGAACAACAAGACGGCGAGCTGGTACGGGTCGTCGCGCTCCATCGTGCTCGCGATCCAGCGCCAGCCGGGCACGAACACCGTGGCCGTCGCGCAGCGCGTCAAGGCGGCGCTCGACCGGGTGAAGGGGGACATCCCGCCGGCGGTGAACGTCTCCATCCTCTACGATCGTTCCACCACCATCCAGGAGTCGGTGCACGACGTCACCTTCACGCTCGAGATCACCCTCGTGCTGGTGGTGCTCGTCATCTTCCTCTTCCTGCGCAACCTCTCGGCGACCGTCATCCCGAGCCTCGCGCTGCCGATGTCGATCATCGGCACCTTCTCGGTGATGTACCTCCTGGGCTACAGCCTCGACAACCTGTCGCTCATGGCGCTCACCCTCGCTGTCGGCTTCGTCGTCGACGATGCGATCGTGATGCTGGAGAACATCGTGCGGCACCTGGAGATGGGAAAGCCGCGCATGCAGGCGGCGCTGGATGGCGCGGCCGAGGTCGGGTTCACGATCCTGTCGATGACCTTCTCGCTCGCCGCGGTGTTCATCCCGATCCTCTTCATGGGCGGGATCATCGGCAAGCTGTTCCACGAGTTCGCCGTGACGATCGGCGTCGCCATCCTCGTGTCCGGCGTCGTGTCGCTGACGCTGACGCCGATGCTCTCGAGCCGCTTCCTCCGCTCGTCGCACGGCAAGCAGCAGGGTCGGTTCTACCAGACCACCGAGCGGATGTACGACCGGTGGCTGCATGGCTACGAACGCAGCCTCGCATGGGTCATGGCGCGCCGCCGCGCGACCCTCGTCTTCTCGGCCGTCATCCTCGTGCTCACCGCGGTGCTCTTCGTCGTCGCGCCGAAGGGGCTGTTCCCCACCGACGACACCGGCCAGCTCCTCGGCATCACCGAGGCGGCGGAGGGGGTGTCGTTCGACGCGCTCGTCGAGCGCCAGCAGCAGATCGCTGCCGCCATGGCCCGGCACCCCGACGTCCGCTCCGTGACGTCCTCCGTCGGGACCTCGGCGGCGGCCAACCAGGGCCAGCTCACGATCGACCTCAAGCCGCTCTCGGAACGGAAGAAGAGCGCCGCCGAGATCGCGCGCGATCTCACGCAGCTCTCGCTCGACACCCCGGACATCACGCTCTTCGTGCAGAATCCGCCCGCGATCTCCATCGGCGGGCTCGCCTCCAAGAGCCTCTACCAGTACACGCTGCTCAGCGGCAACCTCACGACCCTCAACTCGGCCGCCCGCGCCCTCGAGACCCGGCTGCGCCGGCGGCCCGAGCTCGCGAACGTCACCAGCGACCTGCTGATCGAGAACCCGCAGGTCACGGTGGACATCAACCGCGAGCGCGCCGGCCAGCTCGGCGTGTCGGCGTCGGAGATCGAGAACACCCTCTACAACGCGTTCGGCCAGAAGCAGGTCTCCACCATCTATACCTCGTCGAACAACTACTGGGTCGTGATGGAGCTGCTGCCACAGTACCAGCAGGACGTCCGCTCGCTCGGCATGCTGTACGTGCGCTCGACGCAAGGGAAGGTGGTGCCGCTCAGCACCGTCGCCGACTTCCGCCTCGGTGTAGGACCGGTGACGGTCAACCACTCCGGGCAACTCCCCGCGGTGACGGTCTCCTTCGATCTCGCGCCCGGGGTGTCGCTCGGCTCGGCGCTCGGCGTGGTGGAGCGCGAGGCCAGGGACGTGCTGCCCCCGTCCGTCGTGGGCAGCTTCGCGGGAACGGCGCAGGCGTTTCTCAGTACCCAGCAGGGGCTCGTCGTCCTGCTCATCCTCGCCGTGTTCGTGATCTACGTGATCCTCGGCGTGCTGTACGAGAGCTTCATCCACCCGATCACCATCCTGTCGGGGCTGCCCTTCGCCGCGTTCGGCGCGCTCGTCACCCTGATGCTCTTCGGGCTCGATCTCGACGTGTACGGCTTCGTCGGGATGATCATGCTCATCGGCATCGTGGAGAAGAACGCGATCATGATGATCGACTTCGCCCTCGACGTGCAGCGCGAACGGCAGATGGCGCCGGCGGCGGCCATCGTCGAGGCGGCGAGCGTGCGCTTCCGCCCGATCATGATGACCACCATGGCGGCGCTGATGGGGGCGTTGCCGATCGCCGTCGGCTGGGGCGCCGGCGCGGCGGCGCGCCGGCCGCTGGGCGTCGCGGTCGTCGGGGGGCTCGCCTTCTCGCAGGTGGTCACGCTGTACGTGACGCCCGTGTTCTACACCTATCTCGACGAGGCGCAGAGCTGGTTCGCGAAGCGCGGCAAGCGCGCCCGCGGCAAGGCGCCGGCGCTCTCACCCGAGCCGGCGAGCGACTGACTCCTGGGGGAGGGAGAGTGCGCGCCGCGCGCGGCGCCGCGCGTCGAACGACGTGAAGGCCATCCAGCTGCCGATGAGCCACACCACGCCGATCAGCACTCCGCCGATGATGTCGGTCGGCCAGTGCACCGAGAGGTACAGCCGGGAGTACGAGGTGATGAGCACCATGAACGACGCGCCGACGAATGGCCACCGCCAGCCGCGCCACCGCCAGAGCATCATCGCCGCCGTGAAGTAGAGCGACGTCGTCAGGATGAGGTGGCCGCTCGGAAACGACGCCCACGCGTAGAGCCCACGCTGCGGAAAGATGGTCGGCCGGTCGCGCGACAGCAGCCACTTCATCGCGCCGTTCATCGACAGCGCCCCGATGCAGACCGTGAGCAGGTGCAGCGCAACGAGCGGGGCGTGCTTCACCCGCCAGAGCCAGAGCCCGAACGCCAGCATCACCGGCAGGACCACGAGATTGGTGCCGAGATAGACCGACCCACGCATCGCGAGGTCGAACCAGTCCGGCGTCGTCTGGTGGAAGGCACGGAGCACTGCGTACTCCCACGGTGCACCCTGATCCCACCAGTGCGTCCCCTTCAGCCCGTAGCCGAACCCGATCCCGATCACCCACGCGGCGACATACGCCACCGCGATCCCTGCCACGAGCCGCGTGCGTGCGCCGCCGCGGGGCAGGGCACCGGCCACCTCAGGTCGCAGGGGGTGGCGCCCCCGCGCCCCCGCCGATCCAGCGGCGGACCTCGGCGACCACGGCGCGCGGCTCGATCGGCTTGGCCAGATACGACGTGAACCCCACGAGCGTCGCCCGCTCGCGATCGTCCGCGAGCGCGTGCGCCGTCAGCGCCACGATCGGAATGTCCCGTGTCTCGGCATCCTGCCGCAGGATGCGGGTCGCCTCCCAGCCGTCGATCTCGGGAATCGAGATGTCCATGAGGATCAGGTCCGGACGGACGCTGCGAGCCAACTCCAGCGCCTGGACGCCGTCGAGGGCTTCCACCACGGCATACCCGGTATGCCGCAGCACCGTCGAATAGATGATCCGATTGTCCTCATTGTCCTCGACGAGGAGTACGGTCAGGCCAGCTGGTGCGGAAGGTTCCACGAGAGCCGGTGATGGGGAAGCGAGCTGTGACGCACGTCACGGGAGCAAGGCTGATGCCCAAAGTCGAGGGCGCCATCCCGAACCCGAGTCGGCTTCATCGCCGCTCCATCGCGGCGATCTTGCCGAGGCGTCTCCGGTGCCGCTCCGCCCCTGAGAAGCGAGCCCCGAGAAAATCCCGCACGAGCTCCGCCGCGAGCTCGACGCCGATCACCCGCGCTCCCAGGCAGAGCACGTTCATGTTGTCGTCCTCCACCCCCTGGCGCGCGGAGAAGCTGTCGTGGCACATCGCGGCGCGAATGCCGAGCACCTTGTTCGCCGCGACGCAGGCGCCCACGCCGCTCCCACACACGAGAATCCCCCGCTCGGCACGACCCGCAGTGATGGCGGCGGCAACGGCGGCGGCGACATCCGGATAGTCGTCGCCGGGCACGCGTTCCGGCGTGCCGACGTCCACGAGCTCGTGCCCACCCGCCGCGAGCTCGTCGAACACGCGCGCGCGCAACGGCCAGCCGGCGTGATCCGAGCCGAATGCCACTCTCATCTCCCCTCCGCGACGTGCGACGTGCCGGTGGCGTGCTCCCACACCAACCGCGAGATGTCCACGATGAGCCGCCGGGCCACGGATTCGTCCGGAATCTTCCTCGTGAGAACCACGAGGACGTACGGAGGCCGGCCCGATGGGTATACGATCGCGGCATCGTGCAGCGTCGCAGTGATGGACCCCGTCTTGTGGGCGACCGGCGTGCCCGCCGGCACGCCCGCAGGGATCTCGCCGTTGAACTCCTGGCGCAGGAGGATCTCCTTCATCAGACCTGCCGACGCAGCGCCCAACGCCTCCTTTCGCTCGATGCGCTCCAGCAGCACGGCGAGGTCGGCGGAGGTCGTCGTGTTGTTCATCCCCGCCGCGAACGCCTTGCCGTCCTCCACCCCGCGCAGCACGCGAATGTGCGTGGCGCCGAGGGCATGCGCGGTCTCGTTCGCGCGCGCGGCGCCGACCAGCGCGATGAGCGCGTTCGTCGCCAGGTTGCTGGAGCGAACGATCATGCGCTCCAGCAGATCGCGCACCGGCACCCGCGTCCCGACGCGCGTGTACATCAGCGAGTCGCTGTCGTCCCCCGCATCGAGCGAGTACGACGAGCCGTCGACGATGGACTGGAAGCGGTTCTCGAGCAGCACCTCCTGGTCGAGCCGCAGCCGCCTCGCCTCGACCGATCGCAGCACCTCGAGCATCACCGGGATCTTCATCGTGCTGGCGGCATGGAAGTCCACGTCGGCGCCGAGATCGAGCGAGTCGCCGGTGGCCAGGTCGCGGTAGCTCACCGCCACCTCCGCGCCGGGCACGGCGCGGATGCGATCGGTCAGTCGGGAAGCCAGCGAGGGGAGCCTTTCGGGGTGCTGAACGGCGGCCGGTGCGCAGCTCACCGCCGCCGCGAGGACCAGAGCGCCCACCGTTCCGCGCAGGAGGACATGCATGATGGGCGAATATACGTCCGGCGCAGGATGCGGAAAGCTAGCGAGCGTTACCGTTTGTGATTTCGGTCGTTATCAAAACGCGGGGCACGTCGCCCCATCCTCCCCTTTTTCTCGGTCCTCCGACCCCTCCCGAGATGCCTGCGATGCCCGATCGCGAGGCTGGCGCTCCGCGCGCTGCCACCAGCAGCACCGTCGTCCGCCGCGAGCGCCTTCGTTTCACCGGCTTCTCCCTGGAGCGCTCCCCGTCGGGCCGGGTGTCGTGCCAGGTGACTCTCGAGTTCTCCCCCGGGGAATCGATCACTGGCCGTGCGGAAGGACAGGCCAGCCCCGCCGGCGACGCCCGTCTTGGCGCCGAGGCGGCCATTCGCGCCCTGGAAGCGTTTACCGAGCGCGCCATCACCTTCGAGCTGGTGGGTGTGAAGGTGGTGCGGGCCTTCGACGCCAACGTCGTCATCACCTCGCTCATTCAGCGCGGCGACGACGGGCCGGACCGCCTCCTCGGCTGCTACCTGGCCGATGGCGACATGGTGCGTGGGGCCGCCCTGGCGGTGCTCAACGCTACCAACCGCATCCTCGGAAACTACATTACAGCGCGATAGCGCCGGCCCCTTACCTGATGGGGTCGGCAGTCGTCTTTCAAGCATCGGATTGCGCCGCATCCGCGCGTCCGACCTCGAACCGTTTCCGGCCCTCCCCGGGCCTTTCTACGCGCCGCTACGCATTCCCTCCCTTCGGCCGGCGCCGTTACCGGAGACCGCTGTTGAGACCTTCGTCGACCCTCCTCGGCTCGCTCCTGTTGGTGGGATGCCTCCTGCGCCCGGCGCCCTCGCCGGCGCAGGCGCCCGGCCATGCGGCACAGAGCCCCGGATCCATCGATCCGATGCGTCCCACGGTGATCCCTGCCGGAGCTCCGAAGGACGCGCTCGGGAAGCCCGCCGTCACCAAGACCGAGGTCTCGCGGCGTGCCGTCGAGGTGTTCGGTGATTCCCTCATCCTGCTCACCCCACCCGTGATCGACTCGTCGGCCGCCGCCGAGCCGACGTGGGACATGGACGTCCGCACCTACGAGACGCAGGAGCGGGTCGCGCATTACGTCACGATGTTCACCGGCAAGTCCAAGGATCGCATCGCGGCCCAGCTCGAGCGCGGTACGCGGTACGAGCCGATGATCCGCGCCAAGATGAAGGCCGGCGGGTTGCCGGAGGACATGTACTACCTGGCGCTGATCGAGAGTGGCTTCGACAACAACGCCTATTCGCGTGCCGCGGCCGTCGGGATGTGGCAGTTCATGACCTCCACCGCCCGCGGCATGGGCATGCGCGTGGACTGGTGGGTGGACGAGCGCCGCGATCCGGTCAAGTCCACCTGGGCCGCCGTGCGCTTCATCAAGGGGATGCGCGACCAGTTCGGGTCGCTCTATCTCGCCGCCGCGGCGTACAATGGCGGCCCGGGACGCGTCGCGCGGGGGCTGGCCCGCTACGCCGACGACCTGGAGAACACCAAGGGTGACGACGCCTTCTTCGTGCTGGCCGAGAAGGACTACCTGCACAGCGAGACCCGGGAGTACGTCCCGCAGCTCATCGCCGCCGCGCTGATCGCCAAGGAGCCCAAGCGCTATGGCATGACGCTCCACCCCCGGGAGCCATTCGCCTACGACTCCGTGAAGGTCCCGGCGAGCACGCCGCTCGTCGCCATCGCCAAGGCGGCGGGGAGCTCGATCCCGGAGATCCGC
>JABFYH010000051.1 GCA_013361335.1 Gemmatimonadaceae bacterium
CACGTGCGGGTGGGCGACGCCGAGGTGATCCGCTCGAACACGGTGATCTGGGCGGCGGGGAATGCTGCGTCGCCGCTCGGAAAGTCGCTCGGCGCATCGGTGGATCGGGCGGGCCGGGTGCTCGTGCAGCCCGACCTCAGCATCCCCGGTCATCCCGAGGTGTTCGTGATCGGCGACATGGCATCGATCTCGACGCGCGGGAAGCCGGTGCCGGGCGTCGCGCCGGCGGCGATGCAGATGGGCGCGTATGCCGCGCGGGCGGTGCGTCGCGATCTCGAGCAGCGTCCGCGGACGCCGTTCGTCTACCGCAACAAGGGCGACCTCGCGACGATCGGACGGCATCGGGCCATCGCCGACTTCGGATGGCTGCAGGTCACCGGCGGCATCGCGTGGTGGTTCTGGCTGTTCCTGCACATCCTGTATCTGGCCGGGTTCAGGAACCGCCTGAGCGTCCTGATCGAGTGGGCGTACAGCTACTTCACCTACGAGCGGGGCGCGCGCCTGATCACGCGCGTCGAGCGCGCACCGCTGGTGCAGGCCGTCGCGTCACCGGCGGATCACCCGGCGTCGTCGTCGGCGTCGCCCGCGGCGCCGACCGCCGTCGCCGCGGCGAGCCGGTAGCGCCGACGCTCGTCGCGTCGACCATGTGCCACCGTCCGCAGGAGGATCATGCGCTTCGAGCCGTCCGACGTCGTTCGCGTGCAGCAGCTCACCGTGCCGATGCGTGAAGTCGATGGTCCGGACGCCGATCCGCCGCAGCCGCGCGTCGGCGAGCTCGCGGTCGTCGTCGACTCGCTCGGCGACGACCTGTACCTGGTGGAGCATCTCACCGACGACGGCCGCTCCGTGTGGATGGCGGAATTTCACGGGAGCGAGCTGGCGCTGGTCGAGCGCCGACGCTGACCCGTGCGTCGGCGCGACGACGGGGCCGCCGCGGCTATGTTTCGCGAAGCCGCGTCTTCAGTCCTTCGAAGGTGCCCCTGTCAAGGCCGCCAACGACCCGTCGACTCCGCTCGTCATGCACCGATATCTAATCCTGCTCGCCCTCGCGCCGTTGGTCTCCGCGCCCGCCCGGGCCCAGGATCGGACGATCACCCTCGCCGGGCGGCGGGTGGCGGTGTGGGAGCCGCGGGGGACGAGCACGACGCCGGCGCCCGTGCTCTTCTTCTCACACGGCTTCGGCGCCTGCGAGACCAGCTCGAACTTCCTCAAGACCACGCTCGCCGCGCGCGGCTACTGGGTGTTCGCGCCGAGGCACGCCGACGCGCGCTGTGGTGCGCGTGGGGCAACGGCGCCAGTCGTGTCCTTCGGCCTTCCGGCCGAGTGGAGCGACGCGACCTACGTCGACCGGGCCAACGATCTGCTGGCGATCCACGGCGCGCTCCAGGCGAGCCCCCCGTACGCCAGGCGGCTCGACTTCTCGCGCGTCGGCTACGTGGGGCACTCGCTCGGCGGCTACACGGTGGTCGGGCTGGCCGGAGGATGGCGCGCGTGGGGAACGCCGCCGGGGCTGCGGGCGGTGCTCGCACTGTCGCCGTACATCGAGCCCTTCGTGACGCACCACACGATGGCGAACGTGTCGGTGCCGATCATGTTCCAGGGCGGCACCGCGGACAATGGCGTCACGCCATTCGTGACGCGGCGCGGTGGCGCGTACGACTCCGCCCCCGCGCCCAAGTACCTCGTCGTCTTTTCCGGCGCGACGCACGAGGCGTGGGGTGATCGACGGAAGGCGAGCCACGAGGACATCCTCGCGTACTCGGTCGCCTTTCTCGACCGCTATGTCCGCGATCGCGCGCCGACGCCGACGCTGACGAGCGTGCGCTCGGGGGTCGCGGCGCTGCGCTTCGCCGCCGACACGGCGGCTAGATGATGCGGTGCCCGAACGCGCTCATCGCGAGCTGCACCGCCAGCTCCGCGGTGCGGTTGCGCTCGTCGAGCACGGGGTTCGTCTCGACGATGTCGAGCCCGACCAGCTTGCCGCTGTCGGACACCATCTCCATCGCGAGCTGCGCCTCGCGGTAGGTCGCGCCACCGCGAACGGGCGTGCCGACGCCGGGTGCGTCCGCCGGATCCACCCAGTCCATGTCGCACGACACCCAGAGGTGATCGGTGCCCGACGTCGCGACGGCGATCGCGCGCCGCATCACCTCGCGCAGCCCCATCTCGTCGATGTCGCGCATCGTGAAGCAGGTGATGCCCCAGGCGCGGATCGCCTCCTTCTCCGGGACGTCGAGATCGCGGATGCCGACGAGCGCGAGCTGTTTGGTGGACAGCGCGGGGGACGCGCCGGCGATGGAGGCGAACCGCTCGTCGCCGTGGCCGAGCAGGTGGGCGAGGGGCATGCCGTGCACGTTGCCGGTGAGGCTCGTGTTGGGCATGTGGAGATCGCCGTGGGTGTCGAGGTAGACGCATCCGACCGACTCGCCGCGCGCCGCGAAATGCCGTGCCGCGCCGGCCAGCGAGCCGGCGACCAGCGAATGATCGCCCCCCAGCACCAGTGGAACCTCGCCATGCGCCACGGCGTCGGCGGTCTCCTCGGCGAGCTCCTCACACACCTGGGTGATGAGTGGCAGGAACCCGCGGCCGGCGATCTCGGCGGAGATGGTGGCTCGTTGGGGAACCGTGACGTCGCCGATGTCGGTCACGGTGTGGCCGAGTGCCCGAAGCGACTCGGCCATCTGCGCGATGCGGAGGGCGGCCGGCCCCATCTCGACCCCACGGCGGGACGCGCCGAAGTCGAGCGGGACGCCGATCATGCGAATTGTGCTCACGGGCTGAGGCTAATGACGCGACCGGGGGAGCGGTAGGCTGGTCGGACGAGCGGAGGAGCGGAGGGTGGGTAGAGCGTCCTCGTGATGTTCAGGTGGGTTGGCCGTCATTAGGACAAACCCACCACGACCTTTCATGCTGAAGACCCTGCGCGTGCCCGAGCGGCTGTTCCAGATGGCGATGTGGCTGGTGTCGTTCATCTTCGCCAGCTTTCTCATCGGCCTCGGCGGCAAGATCGTCGGCGACCTCCCCGGGGTGACGCAGGATCTCTACCTCGAGCAGTTCCTCGATCCCGCGCAGGTCGCGCGCAACCGGTACGTGCAGGACTCGCTCGGCCGGGTCGAGGCCGCGCAGACGGCGGCGCGCGATCGGGCGCAGGTGCGGCTCACCAGCAACGCCAACGTCTATCGCAACGCGCGCCAGAGCTTCGACAACTGGGTCCGCACGCGCACCGCGACGACCGATCCGGCGCAGGACCCCGAGGTCCTCCAGCGCACCCGCGAGCTCGACGCGCTCAAGTCCGCCGAGCAGAGCGCGCAGGCCGAGGTGGACCGGCTGAACGGCGAGCTGCTGCTGGTGTCGCAGGCGGAGACCCAGCAACAGCAGCGATACGCGGAGCTCGAGGAGCAAGCGCGCGGCCGCTACGAGCGCGCCCGCTTCCGGCAGGAGCTGCGGGTGTTCGCCATTCGTCTCGTGCTCACCCTCCCGCTGCTGCTGATCGCCGCATGGATGGTGATGCGGAAGCGGAAGAGCCAGTACTGGCCGCTGGCGCGCGGGTTCGTGCTGTTCGCGCTGTTCGCCTTCTTCGTCGAGCTCGTGCCCTACCTGCCGAGCTACGGCGGGTACGTGCGCTATGGGGTCGGCGTGATCGTGAGCGCGGTCGCCGGCGTGTACGCCATCCGCGCCATGCAGCGGTATCTCGCGCGCCGCGCGGAAGAGGAGCGTCAGAGCGAGAGCGAGCGCCGGCGCGCCCTCCCGTACGAGGAGGCGATCAAGCGCATCTCGGCCGGTGTGTGCCCCGGCTGCGAGCGCCCGATCGCCCACACCGCCCCCGGCATGCCGGCGAACTTCTGCGTGCACTGCGGGATGACGCTGTTCGACGAGTGCGGCTCGTGCCATACGCGGAAGAATGCGTTCTTCCACTACTGCCCGGCGTGCGGCGTCCCGGCGACGGGAGTCTCGGGGCCGCCGCCGGTCACCGCGTAGACGTTGCCGCGGACGGGCGTGACCGTCCTCGCCCGGCAACAGTCATTGACTTGATCTGCCCGCCGGCGAAGTTGAAGCGAAGACGCTTCTCCGCCGCGTGACGCCCGAACGGCGCCTCGCAGTCCGCCAGCTGTCGACCCAAGCATGCTCTCGTCCGCCCTCGATCTCGCGCCCGGCATGCCGATGGCCGAACGGCAACGCCTCGACGCGCTGCTCGAGGCCGTGCCGCTCGCGGTCGCCCTGTTCGACGGCATGCTGTCGCTCGTCGCCACGAACGCGCGCTATCGCGACCTGACCGGCCTCGACGTCGCCCAGGCGAGCGGCCGGCCGATCTACGACGCCTTTCCCAACGCCCTCGCCGACCTCACCGAGCAGATCGACATCGCCGCCGGCGGCGCGCCGGTCGTCTCCGTGCGCGTGCCCTTCCAGCACCGCGGTGGGCGCCGGCTCGTGGAGGCCACCTTCGCTCCCCTCGCCGACGGGCGCGGCGGACGCGGCGTCCTCTTCGCCGGCTCCGACGTCACCGAGCGCGAAGGCCTTCGTGAAGACCTCGGCCGCAGCGTCGCGCAGCTCGAGTCGATCTTCGACGTGCTCCCCGACTCCGTCCGCGTCGTGGACGCCGACGGGAAGACGGTCCGCACCAACTCGCAGGCCCAGGAAGAGCACGGCGAGAGCAACCCGCAATCCCTGCGCGAGCTCTGGCAGCTCGATCGCCCGCGGACCCTGACCGGGACGACGCTGTTCGTCCACGAGCACCCCACAGCCCGCGCGCTCCGCGGGGAACGCGTGCGCGGAGAGACGCTCGAGGTCCGCCGCGGGCCCGAAAGCGACGTCGCAGTGATCGAGGTCAACTCGAACCCGCTCTACGATCCGCACAAGCGGGTCCGCGGCGCCGTGACCGTGGAGCGCGACGTCACCGAGCGCACGCGGCTCCAGCAGCGGGTGCAGACGGAAGCCGAGCGCCTCGAGCGCATGGTGCAGGAGCGTACACGCGAGCTGCTGACCCTTCAGGAAGCCGCCTCGCGCGACCGGCGTCTCGCCGCGGTGGGGCAGCTCGCCGCCGGTGTGATGCACGACGTGAACAACGCCCTCAACCCGATCATGGCGGCGGCGTATCTCCTCGAGATGAACGCCGAGAACCCGACCGCCGTGCGCGACTACGCGGCGCGCATCGCGCGCGCTGCCGAGACGGGCGCCGCGACCGCCGCCCGCGTCGGGCGGTTCATCCGCCAGGAGCCGCTGCTCGGCGCGCGCGAGGACGCGGTCGACCTCTCGGTGATGGTGGAGGAGGTCGTCGCCATGACGCGCCCGCTGTGGCAGGAGCGCGCCAAGGGTGGCGTGGTCCAGCTCGACGAGTCACTCGTCGACGGTGCGCTGGTGAAGGGAATCGCCGGCGAGCTGCGTGAGGCGCTGCTCAACCTGGTGCAGAACGCCCTCGACGCCATGCCGGGCGGCGGCACCCTGCGCATCCGGACGACGAAGGACGCCAAGGAGATCAGCGTCGCCGTGACCGACACCGGAACCGGGATGTCGGCCGAGGTGCGCGAGCGTGCCTTCGAGCCCTTCTTCACCACGAAGGGGGTGAACGGCACGGGGCTCGGCCTGGCCGAGGTGTACGGCATCGCCCGCCGCCACCGGGGGCGGGCGGAGATCGAGTCGGAGATCGGGAAGGGGACGACGGTGCGTCTGGTCTTTCCCGCGGGCACGAACACCACGGCCACCGACGCGCCAAAGGCCCCGAAGCGGGCGCGTCCGGCTCGCCGCATCCTGCTGGTGGAAGACCATACCGACAGCCGCGAGTTCATGCAGGCGCTCCTCGAGACCGACGGGCACCAGGTGGAATCGGTCAAGACGGTGGAGGAGGCGCGTGCCCGGCTGGATCGGGAGGCGGGGGCCTACTACGAGGTGCTGGTGACCGACATCGGCCTGCCGGACGGCAGCGGCTGGGACCTGGTCGCCTTCGCGCGCGAGCGCCGGCCGGCACTGCGCATCGGCGTGGTGACCGGGTGGGAACCGCGCAACGAGCGGGATCCGGCGTGCGACTTCACGCTGCGGAAGCCCGTAGGCGCGGAAGATTTGCTCGAACAGATTGCGGGGGACGGGTGAGCACGCCCAAATTCATCGCGGGCGACCTCCCATATCTCCACGACCGCGATGCCTGACTCGGGATCCATCCGCATCCTCATTGCCGAAGACGACGACAACGCCCGCGCGCTGTTGGTCGAGCTTCTGAATACGATGGGCCATGTGGTCGTCGCCGAGGTCACGGGAGGCCGCGAGGCGATCGAGCGGGCGATCGACGTCGTCCCCGACGTCGTGCTGCTCGACGTGCACATGCCGGACGGCTCGGGGATCGAGGCCGCCGAGCAGATCGCGGCCCAGGTGCCGGGCGTGGCCGTCGTGCTCTTCAGTGGGGACGAGTCGATCGTGCTCTCCGAGCGGGAGATCGCCGCCACGGCGGCGATCGCCTTCCTGCCCAAGCCCACCCCGCCGCGCGTGCTCGACTCGACGCTGCGGCTCGCGGTGTCCCGCGCGCGCGAGTTCTCGGTGGCGAAGAAGGACGCGCAGGCCGCGCGCGGCGCGCTCGAGAACCGCAAGACGATCGAGCGCGCGAAGGGAATCCTGATGCGTCGCACCGGCTCCTCGGAGCAGGAAGCCTATCGGATCCTCCAGCGGACGTCGCAGGACCGCTCGGTGCCGATGGTCGAGATCGCGCGGGCCGTGCTGGCGTCGGAGCCTGGCCTCGCGGAGAACGCCAAGGATAGCTAGGCCGGCACCGGCGCGGGCTTGGTGTACGCCTCCATCCCGAGTCCGAGGTAGATCGTGAACGCCACCATCGTCGCCGAGAGCAGGAAGGGGAGCGGCAGGTAGCGATCGAACAGCCAGCCGAACAGGATCGGGAAGAGCACGCGCGCGAGGCCGCCGAACGTCTGCTGCACTCCCATGTAGAGCCCGCGCTCGCGGCTCGAGATCACGCGGGAGAGCAGCGCGGTCACGCACGGAAAGGTGAACGCCGTGCCGAGCGGCAGCAGGGCGACCGCGAGGGCCAGCGGCAGGTACGGCAGGTAGGAAACGATCTCCCAGGGGAGCCCCAGCCGCGCCGCCACGCCGGCCGGATCGGCGAGCGGTCGGATGAAGGCGAGCGACGCGATGCCGATCGCCAGCAGCGTCGAGCCGAAGCGCGAGAGCCGCGCCTCCCCATACCGGTCCACCATGCGGCCGAGCACCAGCGCGCGGGTCAGCACGCTGATCACGCCGGTGTAGGCGAAGAAGAAGCCGATGGTCTTCGCCGTGACGTTGAAGCGCACGGCGAGAAAGAGCGCCAGCATCGACGTCACGCCCTGAAAGCCGCCCATCGCGATCGCGTAGATCCAGATCAGCCGCGACGCCGGCTCCCCCGAGTGCGTGACGACGTGCACGATCGCGTCGCGCGACCGGCTGCGCGGGGCGGGGTTGGCCTTGGCCTCGGCGGCTTCCTTCATGTCGCGCGACTCCGTGAGGAAGCGCGCCGCGAACGCCATGTTCAGGACACAGAGCCCCGCGGCGACGAGTCCCGGCGCGGCGCGGCCCCATTGGCTGGAGATCGAGCCGAGCACCGGCCCGATCGCGACGCCGGCGTTCGTCGCCGCCGAGAGCCAGCCGAGCGCCTTGGCGCGGTCCTGCGGCTCGGTGGCGTCCGCAACGTACGCCTGGATCACGCTCACCGTCCCACCTCCCGCCCCCTGCACCAGGCGTGAGACGAAGAGGAGGGCGAGCGAGTGGGCGAAGCCGAAGATCACGTAGGCGACCGCCGACGCGGCGAGCCCGACGAGGAGCGCGGGACGCCGGCCGTAGGAGTCGGAGAAGCGTCCCCACATCGGCGCGCTCACCAGCTGCGCCACGGCGAAAGAGCTGACGAGCATTCCGACGATCAGCCCGCCGGCGCCGAGCTCCTTGGCGTAGAAGGGAAGGATCGGGATGACCATCAACAGCCCCGCCATGTCGATGAAGGCGGTGATCATCAGGATCCAGAGCTTCTTGCTGTCGTGCGGTTTTGTCACGTCGACTTTATCGCTCGCGGTCTGACGGTCTGACCGTCATTCGGTTGTCGTCTTCCCGAGCGCCGCGGGCGGCACGGCGCGGCCCACGACGCCCGCGAGGGCGACGATCGTGAGCACGTAGGGTATCATCTCGACGAACTGCGACGGCAGCGCCTCCGATCCCTGCAGTCTGATCTGGAGGGTCTCGGCCGCCGCGAAGAGCAGGCAGGCGAGCGCGCCTCGGCGCGGATCCCAGCGTCCGAAGATGATCGCCGCCAGCGCGATGAAGCCGCGGCCGGCGGTCATCTGGTCGGTGAATTGGTGCTGGTCGAGCGAGAGATAGGCGCCCCCGAGGCCGGCGAGCATCCCGCTCGCGGCGACGGCGAGATACCGAACCCGCGCGACCGGGACGCCCACCGATGCCGCCGCCGCCGGATGCTCGCCCACCGCGCGCACGCGCAGCCCGAAGGGCGTGCGGTAGAGCACCCAGGTCACGAGCGCCACCGTCACCAATCCGATCCACACGAGAGGGTTCTGCAGCAGCGCCCCGAAGCCGGTGCCGCTCCCCTCGACCTGAAAGCCCGGCACGCGCGGCGAGTTGGAGGAGCTGTCGAAGAGCAGCCGAAGAAAGAATCGAGTAAGCCCGATCGCCAATAGATTGATCGCGATGCCGACGACCACCTGATCGGCGCGGAAGCGGATGGTGCACACGGCGTAGAGCAGTGCCAGCGCGCCACCACCGGCGAGCGCGGCGAGCATGCCGATCCAGGGCGAACCGGCCTGATAGCTCGCGACCGCAGCGCAGAAGGCCCCGCCGAGCATGTAGCCCTCGAGGGTGAGGGCGATGAGCCCGGCGCGCTCGCTCAGCGTTCCCCCGGCCGCGGCGAAGAGATAGGGAATGGCGATGCGCAGCGTCTGCGCGAGGAACGCGAGCAGGATCATCGCCCCAGGCCTCCGGCGCGTGCGTCGCGCAGCAGCCGCCGCACTTCGGGCACCGAGGTGGCCACGGCGAGAATCACCACCGCCTGGAGCACGTCCACCATCTGCTTCGGCACGAGCGCGTTGACGGCGAGGCCGCCCTGCGAGAGCGTGGCGAACAGCAGGGCGGCAACCACGATCCCGGCGGGGTGGCTGCGGCCCACCAGCGCGACCGCGATGCCGAGAAAGCCGGCGCCGGTGGCGAACCCTTCCTCGTAGTAGTGCTTGTAGCCGAGCACGTAGTTCAGCCCACCCAGGCCGGCGATGGCGCCGGAGACGGCGAGGGCGCGCCAGGTCACGCCGGCCACGTGCACCCCCGCGTACTCCGCCGCCGCCGGCTGCAACCCCACCGAGCGCAGCTCGAATCCGCGGCGCGTGCGGAACAGATACCAGCCGAGGACGATCGCCGTCGCGATCGCGAGCAGGATCGTCGCGTTCGCGGCGGAGCCGTGAAAGGGCGACGCCAGGTCCGAGAGGCGGGGCAGGGCGCCGCTCTTCAGCTCCGGCGTGTGCAGCGTGTCGGGCACGTGGAGCTTCGCGCTCACGAGATAGTTGAGCAGCGCCAGGACGACGAAGTTGAGCATGATCGTCACGATCACCTCGTGCGCCCCGAACCGCGCCTTGAGCACGCCGGGCACGGCGCCGACGACGCCGCCACCGAGCGCCGCGGCGAGCAGATAGACGGGGAGACAGAGCAGCGCCGGAATCCCCGCGGGAAGGAGCAGGCCGGCGAGCGCCGCCACGAACCCGCCCGCCGCGAGCTGGCTCTCGGCGCCGATGTTGAACAGGCCGGCGCGCAGGCCGAGTCCGACCGCCAGCCCGGTGAAGGTGAGCGTCGTCGCCTTGTACAGCACCTGCCCGAAGCCGTACGCGTTCCCCCACGTGCCGTCGAGCAGGAGCTTGTAGACCGCGCCCGGCGACTGCCCGAACGAGAGGATGAGTGCGTCGCCCACGACGGCGGCGAGCAGCAGCGCGACGAGCGGTGGGATGATCGCTTCCTCGAGCGCGGTACGGCGCGACACGCGCTTCTCCGCCGACGCGGTCGCGGCGATCGACGGCGCCTCGCCCACCGGTTGGAGCATCGGATCGCTCGTCATGCCGCGCGCTCCGCGCCGGTCATGAGCGGCCCGACGGTGTCGGGCGTCGCCTCGCCGCGTGGCAGCACGGCCACGATGCGCCCGCCGTACATCACGGCGACGCGGTCCGCGAGCGCGAGCACCTCCGACAGATCCGCCGAGACCAGCAGCACCGCCTTCCCCTGATCGCGGGCCTCACGCAGCCGCGCGTGGATGAACTCGATCGCGCCGACGTCGACCCCGCGGGTCGGCTGGGCGGCGAGCAGCACCTTGAAATCGCGCGCCATCTCGCGCGCGACGACGATCTTCTGCTGGTTCCCGCCCGACAGCGCGCGCGCCGGCAGCGCAGGGTCGGTGGGGCGGATGTCGTACGCGCCGATGAGCGTGCGTGCATGCGCGAGCACCCGGTCCATGTCGAGCGTGGGACCGCGGGTGAAGCGGTGCTGCTGTCCCAGGATGAGGTTCTCGGCCACGCTGTAGTCGAGGACGAGGCCGCGCTCGTGACGGTCCTCGGGGATGTGCGAGAGTCCGGCGTCGCCGCGCTCGCGCACCGAGGCGCCGACGAGATCGCGGCCGCCGAGCAGGATGGCGCCCGTGGCGTGGCGCAGGCCGGCGATCGCTTCCACGAGCTCCGTCTGGCCATTCCCCTCCACGCCGGCGATGCCGAGGATCTCGCCGGGCTCGATGCCGAAGCTGACCTCGTCGACGAGCGCGGCGCGTCGCGTGCCGGCGACGCAGAGGGTGCGCACCTCGAGCAGCGTGCCGGCCGCCCCCGGCGAAACGGCACCCCCGCTGCTCACCGGACCGGCGAGATCGGCGTCGAGGGCGAGGGCCACGTCGCGCCCGACCATCGCCCGGGCGATCGCCTGCGGTGTCGCGCCGCGCGTGGGCATGCGCGCCACGGTGCGCCCCTGCCGCATGACGGTGATCGCGTCGCTCACGTCGATTACCTCGTCGAGCTTGTGGGTGATGAGCACCACCGTGCCACCCGCGTCGCGCAGCGATCGCAGCACCTGCCACAGCTCGCGCACCTCGGGCGGCGAGAGGACGGCGGTGGGCTCGTCGAGGATGAGGATCGTCGCGCCGCGATAGAGCGTCTTGAGGATCTCCACGCGTTGCGCCTCGCCCACCGACAGATCGGCGACGAGCCGGTCCGGCGGGACGGCGAGCCCCGTGCGCGCGCTCAAGGCGCGCACCGCCTCTTCGGCGGCCGCCCGGTCCAGCACCGGGCCGCGCGTGATCTCCGAGCCCAGCACGACGTTCTCGGCGACGGTGAGCGTCGGGACGAGCATGAAGTGCTGGTGCACCATCCCGACGCCGGCGGCGATGGCGTCGCTGGTCGTCCATCCCGTGACGTCGCGGCCGTTGACCATCATGGTGCCGGCGTCGGCGCCGTACATGCCGCTCAGGATGCGCATGAGCGTGGACTTGCCGGCGCCGTTCTCCCCGACGAGGGCGTGGATCTCCCCCGCGGCGACGTCGAGGTCCGCCCCGCGATTCGCCAGCACCGGCCCGAACGATTTCTCGATCCCGCGCAGCGCGATCGCACTTCCCGTCGTCTCAGTCACCGACACCCCTCTACCGCCAATTGTCTTGGGAACGGCGATGGCAACCCCAATCGCAACGACAACAGCGAACGCGGATTGCGCGGATGAACGCGGATCATGCACATCGCTCCGTGCCCAGGACGCCTCCATGCGGCCGAACGCCTGTCCAACACCCCCAAAGTTCTTGAAAATGCTTTGAGGGTGGTGAAAGCTGCCTTGAGTGCGCGGAGGCGTCGTTCCTCTCGGAGCGATCCGCGTGATCCGCGTGCATCCGCGTGATCCGCGTTCTGCAGTTCGAGCCTCGGCGCGAAAGGCATGCGCGTTCCGCCGTTCGAGCCTCGGCACGGCAGAGCGTCCGAACAGATTCGCACGCTCATCGCGTGCTCGGGACGACGATCCGACCCGCGACGATGTCCTGCTTGAGCGACTCGAGGCGTGCGCGCACGTCAGCGGGGATGAGCTTCGCGTTGTTGGCGTCGTACACGTAGCCGACGCCGTTCTCCGCCAGGCCGTACTGGTAGATGCCGCCCTCGAAGCGGCGCTCCTTCACGCGCTTGATCGCGTCGAACACGGCGTTGTCCACCCCTTTCACCATCGACGTCAGCACGAAGCCGGGCGCTTCCTTGTACTGATCGGCGTCGACGCCGATGGCGAGCTTGCCGGTCTGCCGCGCCGCCTCGAACACGCCGAGCCCGGTGGAGCCGGAGGCGTGGAAGATCACGTTCACCCCCTGCTGGTACTGGCTGAGCGCCAGCTCCTTGCCCTTGCCCGGGTTGCGGAACGCCTCGGGGGTGACGCCGGCGTACTGCGAGATCACCTCGCAGTCGGGGCACACCTTCTTCACGCCGGCCTTGTAGCCCATCTCGAACTTCTGGATCAGCGGAAAGTCCATCCCGCCCACGAAGCCCACCTTCTTCGAGCGCCCCACCAGCGCGGCGAGCGCGCCGACGAGAAACGACCCCTGCTCCTCGCGGAACTTGAGCGCCGCGAGATTGGGCGGCGGCGGGATGACCTTGCCGTCCTGGTCGGTGGCGACCGAGTAGTCGACGCCGGCGAAGCGGGTGGTCGGGTACTCCTTCGCCAGCTGGGTGAGGTCGTCGGTGAAGATGAAGCCGACGCCGATCACGAGGTCCATGCCTTCGGCGGCAAGCAGCCGGAGACCTGACTCTCGATCTGACCCTTCGCCGGGCTCGATGAACCGCACGCGCACGCCGAGCTCCTTCTCGGCCCGCTCGGCGCCGAGGTAGGCACCGTCGTTGAACGACTTGTCGCCGCGTCCGCCAAGGTCGAACACGACGCCGACGTCGACCGTGTCGCCGGTGGGGGGCACGGCGGCACCGGACGGATGCACGAAGAGGAGCGCCACGTGGACGACGAGCAACACGCCCACGAGGATGAGAAGCTTCTTCATTCGGGGAAAGTCGTCCGTGGCACGGGGTGGGGCAAGGCTCGCGGCAGCGTGAACCGTGAACCGTGAACGGCGAACGGTGACTGCGGCCGCCGCGACGGTTCACGGCTCACCGTTCACGGTTAACAGCCTGCGTCGCAGGCGTACTACATTCCCCCCATGCCCGACCGCACTCGAACCCGCTTTCTCGTCGTCGGCAGTGGCGTTGCCGGCCTGCACACGGCGTGGCGGGCGTCGCAGCATGGCGAGGTGCTGCTGCTGACCAAGCGCTCGCTGTTCGACAGCGCGACCGCCTACGCGCAGGGCGGCATCGCCGCCGCGCTCGGCGCGGGCGATTCGCCCACGCTGCATCGACAGGACACCCTGGCGGCCGGCGCCGCGCTGTGCGACGCGGCGGCGGTGCAGGTGCTGGTGGAGGAGGGACCGGCGCGCGTGCGGGAGCTCCAGACCGCCGGCGCCGAGTTCGACCTCGACCCGAGCGGCGAGCTCCTGCTCGGCCGCGAGGCGGCGCATTCGACCAACCGCATCGTGCACGCGCACGGCGATCAGACGGGGGCCGAGGTCGCGCGAACGCTCATCGCGCGCGTGCGTGCCAGCCGGCACATCCGCGTGCTCGAGCGGGCCCGCGTGCTCGACCTCATCGTCGTCCGCGGAGAGTGCTGCGGCGTGCGGGCGAGCGTGGCGGGCAAGGCGATGGAGATCGTCGCCGACGCCACCGTGCTGGCGACCGGCGGCTGCGGCCAGGTCTACCGCTACACGACCAATCCCGTCGTCGCCACCGGCGACGGCTTCGCCATCGCGCATCGGGCCGGCGTCACCCTGGCGGACATGGAGTTCGTGCAGTTCCACCCCACCGCGCTCGACACGCCGGAGAATCCGCTCGCGCTCATCTCGGAAGCGGTGCGCGGCGAGGGAGCGGTCCTGGTCACCGAGCGGGGCGAGCGCTTCATGCAGAAGGTGCATCGACTCGCCGAGCTCGCGCCACGCGACGTCGTGGCGCGGGCGATCTTCCGCCAGCAGAAGAAGAGCCGCGTGTACCTCGACGCGCGGAAGCTGGGCCGCGGCTTCGCGAAGCGCTTCCCGGGCATCTTCGCCCTCTGTGGCGCGCGCGGCATCGATCCGCGCCGAGACCTCATCCCGGTCACCCCGGCCGCGCACTACATGATGGGCGGCGTGGTGACCGATCTGAACGGTCACTCGAGCATGAAGCGGCTGTACGCGGTGGGCGAGGTCGCGCGGACGGGGGTGCACGGCGCGAACCGCCTGGCGTCGAACTCGCTCCTCGAGGGGTTGGTGTTCGCCGAGCGGGTCGCGCGCGATCTCGCGGCAGCCGCGCCGTTGACGCGGCTGCCCGCCGCGAAGCGATGGGCGGTGCCTCCCTTCGCGGACCGCGGCGCCGCGCAGGTGGCCGCCGACCGGGTCCGCGCGGTGATGTGGGACTACGCCGGCATCGCGCGCACGGCCAAGGGGCTGCGCACGGCAGCCGTGGAGCTGGCCGACATCGAGGAGCGGCTGCCGCCGGGCGCCACCGAGGAGCTCAACCTCGTGCAGACCGCGCGGCTGATCGTGGACGGGGCGCTCCGGCGGAAGGAGTCGCGGGGTGGGCACTATCGCAGCGATTTCCCCAGGGCGAAGCGGACCTGGCGCGGGCGGCACATCGAGCTGTAGAGCGGGTTGAATCGCTCCCGTGCGCGCCGATGATTGGCGCGTCATGCGAGGTGACACCGGGCGGGCTCGTGCGTCTAGCGAATGCAGCCGATACTGGCTGTAGTGCATGTGGTGGCCGACGCCGGCTTCCCGTGGGCGCCCCACCGGCGCCGCCCGAAAATGCCATCCCGCCCGCCCCACCTGCGGCCCGGCTCTGCCCGAGCGCCCGGTGTCGAACGCTAGAGGACTCCCGTGAAGAAGCTGGCCCTGCTGCTCGCCCTCGCGACCCTGTCGATCGGCGCGTCACCTGCCGCGGCGCAAAGCGGGAAGTACGTCATCGTCGTGAACCCGCGAAACCCGATCAAGCGGCTCAACGCGAACCAGCTCTCCAAGATCTACCTGGGCAAGCTCCAGGGCTGGGACATCGACGGCAAGATCGAGCCGGTGATCGCGCTCGATCAGAAGGCGGGGTCCCCGCTGCGCGCGCAGTTCACGCAGGACGTCCTGCGAAAGTCGGTCGCCGAGGCGGACGCCTACTGGCGCCAGGAGATCTACGCCGGCCGCAGCTTCCCGCCGCTCGAGCAGAGCGAAGACGAGGCGCTCAACGCGGTACGCACCTCGCTCGGCGGCATCGCCTACGTGTCCGCGTCGGCTGATCTGAAGGGCGTGAAGGTCGTGAGCGTGCAATAGTGATCACTCGGATCGTCGGAGCGATCGATCGACTCCAGTTTCGCCAGAAGCTCCGCCTCGCCCCCTCGGTCGCCGCCGTCGCGCTGGGGCTGATCTTCCTCACCAACCTGCTGCTGGGCCTCGCGGTCGAGCGGCAGCAGACGCGTATCCAGCGCGGGTACTATCCCTCCGTGCAGCTGAGCGGACAGCTCACCGAGCTGCTCGTCTCCACCCAGCGCGCGCTGCAGGATGCCGCCGCCGCCAACGATCCGGAGCGCCTGGCCGTGGCCGACTCGCTGCGCGACGTCGTCGTGGCGGCGCTCCGTCAGGGCAACGCCGTGATGTCGCAGGACGACGTCGACAGCCTGAAGGCGGCGTACACGTCGTACTATCAGATCGCCCGCGGCACGACCGAGAAGACGATGGCCGGCGAGCGCGGCGCCGCCGCGCTGACGGCGCTGCGCGAGATGATGGCCAGCCACAACCGGCTCCAGGACGCCCTCGAGAAGAACCGCGTCGACAACGTGGCGCAGATCGAGCGCGCCTTCCGGCAGCTGCGCGTGCTCCAGGTCGCCGGCTGGGTAGCTACCGCCCTGCTCACCATCGGTTGCGTCGCCATCCTGATCTGGCTGTCGCGCCTCACCTCGCGCGCCGTCGCGGCGCCGGTGAAGGAAGCGATGCGCGTCGCCGACGCGCTCGCGGTGGGCGACGTCGGCGTCACGGTGAAGACCTTCGCCGACGACGAGCTGGGTCAGCTCCTCAACTCGATGCAGCAGATGGTGCGCTACCTCCACGAGACCGCCGCCGTCGCCGAGCGGATCGGCCAGGGCGACGTGGACCTGGTGGTCACCCCGCGCTCGGAGCGCGATGCCTTCGGCAACGCCCTCGTGAACATGACGCACTACCTGAGCGACATGGCGCGCGTCGCCGACGAGATCTCGGCCGGCCGGCTGGACGCGCAGGTCGCGCCCCGCAGCGGGGCCGACCGGTTCGGCCACGCCTTCGTGTCGATGGCCCACAGCCTGTCCGATCTAATCGGCGACATCCGCTCCAGCGCCGACGCGATCGCCGTCGCCGCCACGCAGCTCACGGAGTCGGCGCAGGGGTTGTCGGAGGGGGCCACCGAGGAGGCGGCGAGCGTCACGCAGACCACCGGCAGCCTCGACGTCCTCAACGACTCCATCGCCCGCACGGTGAAGGAGATCTCGCAGATGGAAGAGGTCGCGCGTCTCGGCGCCTCGGATGCGGAGCGGAGCGGCAAGGCGATGGAGACCACCGTCGCCGCGATGATGTCGATCACGGACAAGGTGACGGCGATCAACCAGATCGCCGATCAGACCAATCTCCTCGCGCTCAACGCCGCCATCGAGGCGGCGCGCGCCGGCCAGCAGGGGCGCGGCTTCGCCGTCGTCGCCGAGGAGGTGCGCCGCCTGGCGGACGTCTCGCGTCGCACCGCCGGGGAGATCACGGAGCTCGCGGCGCGCAGCAAGGCGACGGTGGCGCAGTCGGGTGAGCTCATCGACGGCCTCGTGCCGCGCATCCGTCAGACGGCCGCGATCGTGCAGGCGGTCTCCGCGTCGTCGTCGGAGCAGGTGCAGAGCCTGGATCTCGTGGGCCGCGCGATGCAGCAGGTGGACGACGTGACCCACCGCAACGCGGCGGCGGCGCAGCAGCTCGGCGCCATGGCGGAGGAGCTCACGGCGCAGTCCGAGACCCTGCAGGAGCTGATCGGCCGCTTCCGCGGCGTTCGCGGCGGCAGCGCCATGCTCCCGTCGGCGCCGAATGGCGGCCGCAAGCTCGCGACGGCCTGACGCACATCCACGTTCGAGGGTGACGTGAAGATCCTCGTGGCCGACGACGATCGGGTGCTGTCGCAGCTGCTCTGCGACGTGGTGCGAAAAGGGGGACACCTTCCCATCCCCGCCTTCGACGCGATGCAGACGCTGATGTTCGCCATGCGCGCGCCGGCGCCGGCGCTGATCATCCTCGACATCAACATGCCGGGCGGCACCGGGCTCGAGGCGCTCCGCAAGCTGAAGCTCTCGGCGCGCACCGCGCCCATCCCGGTGATCGTGCTGAGCGGCAGCGACGACGCCGCGGTGCCGGACCAGGTGCGGGCGCTCGGGGCTGCCGAGTTCCTCCCGAAGCCGATCGACCCCGACGTCCTGCTGGGCGTGATCGAGCGCGTGCGCGAGGCCGAGACCGCCCGGTGACGGGCCGGAGCGCCGGCGTTAGCTTGCACGAATGTCGATTCCCGACACCCACATCCGGTCGCGCGAGGAGCTGATCGCGGACCTGCAGGGCGAGATCAGGACGCTGGCGCGCGAGCGCAACGCGGTCATCCTCGCGCACAACTACGAGCGCGCCGAGGTCCAGGACGTCGCCGACTACGTGGGCGACTCGCTCGGCCTGTCGCGCGAGGCGGCCAAGACCGACGCCGACGTCATCGTCTTCTGCGGCGTCCACTTCATGGCCGAGACGGCCGCGGTGCTCTCGCCGCGGAAGACCGTGCTCCTGCCCGATCTGGCGGCCGGCTGCTCCCTCGCCTCGATGATCGACGCGGAGCAACTCCGCGCCTGGAAGGCCGAGCATCCGGGCGCCGTCGTCGTGTCGTACGTCAACACGACAGCCGAGGTGAAGGCGGAAAGCGACTACTGCTGCACGTCGGGGAATGCGCTGGAGGTCGTGAACGCCATCCCGGCCGAGACGGAGATCCTGTTCTGCCCCGACATGTTCCTCGGCGCGCACGTGAAGCGGATGAGCGGCCGCGACAACATCCGGATCTGGATGGGCGAGTGCCACGTGCACGCGGGGATCGATCCCGAGCACATCCGGCTTCGTCGTGCCGAGCACCCGGGGGCGGAGTTCCTCATCCATCCCGAGTGCGGCTGTTCCACGAGCGTGCTCGAGGCGATGTCGGCCGGTGAAGTCGACCCCGAAGGGGTGCAGATCCTCTCGACGGAGGGCATGATCAAGCGGCCTGCCCTGTCCGATGCCGAGGACTTCATCGTCGCGACGGAGGTCGGGATCCTCCATCGGCTGCGTCGCGAGAATCCGGCGAAGCGGTTCTTCGCCGCCAACGATCGCGCGGCCTGTGCCTACATGAAGGTGACCACGCTTCCGAAGGTGCGGCGGTCGCTGGTCGAGATGACGCATCGCATCACGGTGCCGGCGCCGGTCGCGGCGCGGGCGCGTCGTGCCATCGAGCGGATGATCGCCATCGGGGGGCAGCAGCCGCTGAGCCCCGTTCCCGAGAAGACGGTGGACCCGGGCGAATAGCGCCCCCACCGCACGAGGAGGGCTCATGGAGAGGGAGCGTCAGAATCCGGAACGGCACCGTCGGCCGCGTACGATCACGCCGCTGAGCACCCCAGCCATCGGTGGCCGCGGGAGGCTGCGCTTCCCCTACAGCCAGGACGAGCTGCGCACCCTGGTGAAGAACGCGCTCGACGAGGACGGCGCCTTCAACGACGTCACCACCCTCGCCACCGTCGTCTCCGACCGGCGCGCACGCGCGCGGCTCGTCGCGCGGCGCGCGGGCGTCATCTCCGGCGTGCCCCTCGCCGTCGAGGCGTTCTGCACGCTCGATCCCAAGGTCACGATTCGCGTCGACCAGGAGGACGGCGCCCGGGTCGAGCGCGGCGACTCGATTCTCTATCTCACCGGCCATGCGCGGGCGCTGCTCGCGGCGGAGCGGGTCGCGCTGAACTTCATGCAGCGGCTCTCCGGCGTCGCATCGCTTACCGCGCGCTACGTGGACGAGGTGCGCGGCACCAAGGCCAAGATCCTCGACACCCGCAAGACGACGCCGGGCTGGCGGCTGCTCGAGAAGTACGCGGTGCGCTGCGGGGGCGGGACCAACCACCGCCTCAACCTGTCCAGCGCGGTGCTGATCAAGGACAACCATCTCGCGGCCGTCGAGGGCGACGTGGGCGTGGCGGTGCGCCGCGCGCGCGACCTCGCACCCGCCGGCACCAAGGTGGAGGTCGAGTGCGAGACGATCGACCAGGTGCGTGCCGCGCTCGACGCCGACGCCGACATCATCATGCTCGACAACATGTCGCCGGCGCAGATGGCCGAGTGCGTGCGGCTGGTCGATGGCCGCGCGATCACGGAGGCGTCGGGCGGGGTGAACCTCGACACCGTGCGACGCATCTCCGAGACCGGCGTGGACTGGATCTCGGTGGGGGCGCTCACGCATTCCGCGCCGGCGCTGGATCTCGCGCTCGACTTCGAGTAGCCACCACGCCCGATGCCGGTCGCTGAGGACGCCCTCGACGAGCGGGGCCGCTCCGTCTGGGACGTCGGCCCCGGGCCGGATCTGCCTCGCCTCGAGGGGACGGTGGACGCCGACGTCTGCGTCGTGGGACTCGGCGGATCGGGCCTGGCGTGCGTGGGCGAGCTCGGTCGACTGGGTGCCGAGGTGATCGGCGTCGAGGCCGGCCGCGTGGGCGGGGGCGCGGCGGGGCGGAATGGCGGATTCCTGCTGGCGGGCCTCGCCCCCTTCTACCACGAGGCCGTGGCGCGCTATGGCCGCGCCCGCGCCCGCGCGCTGTACCAGCTGACGCTCGACGAGCTCGATCACATCGAGTCCGAGACGCCATCGCTGATCGCGCGGCCGGGCTCCCTGCGCATCGCCGAGTCGGACGAGGAGCTCGCCGACTGCGAGGTCCAGCTCGCCGCGATGCGCGCCGACGGACTTCCGGCCGAGCGCTACGTGGGGTCGGAGGGGAAGGGCCTGCTGATTCCCGGCGACGGCACCTTCCAGCCCCTCGCGCGCTGCCGCGCCCTGGCGGCTCGCGCCATCGCGGCCGGCGCGCGGCTGTTCGAGCGCTCGCCGGTGACGCACGTCGATGCGTCAGGGGTACGCACGGAGCGCGGCTTCGTGCGCGCCAGGCAAGTCGTGGTCGCGGTGGACGGCTGCCTGGAGCGGTTGCTCCCCGAGCTCGCGTCGCGCGTGCGGACGGCGCGGCTGCAGATGCTGGCGACGGAGCCCACCACCGAGGTGCGCTTCACCCGCCCCGTGTACGCGCGCTGGGGCTACGACTACTGGCAGCAGCGCCCCGACGGCGCCATCGCCCTCGGCGGCGCGCGCGACCTCGCGGGCGAGTCGGAGTGGACGTCGAACGCGACGCCGACGGACGTGGTCCAGCGCGCGCTCGAGCACCGGCTCCGCGTGCAGCTCGGCGTGCACGCGGCGATCAGCCATCGCTGGGCGGCGAGCGTGAGCTATACGGCGGACGGCCTGCCGGTGATCGCCGAGGTCCGCCCCGGTGTGTGGGCGGTGGGCGGGTACTCCGGCACCGGCAACGTCATCGGCGCGCTGCTGGGCCGCGGGCTCGCCTGCTGGCTGCGCCGCGGCGATGATAGCCTGATCCGCCCATTTCTCGGTTGACGCCTCGCGCCCTCCAGTCCGTCCTGCCCCGACAAAACTGCCACGGCAAATTGCTGCTCGTGTCGGTGCAGGGATGAATCGAGGCGCGACGGGCGTCCCGGGGCCGTCGTCCGGCGGTCGTCCGTCTCCGCCGTTCGAGCCCGGCGCGTACGGATTTCCCCTCGCAAGGGCGCGGTATTCCGGCGACATTTCATCCATGCCACGCGCAGCAGTCATGACCGGGGTCGAGCCCTCGCGTCGCGGCGTCAACCCGCTGCGTGACCTGGTCGAGCGGGCGCTCAGCATCCCGTTGCTCGGCAAGGTCGCCGGCGCGAACCTGCTCATCGTGCTCGCGGCGCTCGCCGGGGTCGCGGCCGAACACCGGTTCAACGCATCGGGCAATGTCGTCTCCATCCTCGGCGTCGCCCTCGGCACGAGCCTCGTCGTGAACCTCGTGCTCGTGTACGTCGCGCTGCGCCCCCTCGCCGGCCTGGAAGCCGCCGCCGCACGCGTGTCGGCGGGGGACCTCGACGCGCGCGTCGCGCCGAGCATGCTGGCCGATCGCGACATGGCGCGCGTGGGCACGACCCTCAACGGCCTGCTCGACCGCCTTACCGAGGACCGCGCGCGCGTCCGTCGGCTGGCGGCGCAGGTGATCGGCGCGCAGGACGAGGAGCGGGCCCGGGTCGCGCGCGAGCTGCACGATTCCACGGCGCAGATCCTCACTGCGGTGATGCTCCAGCTGGGCGCCGCGGCGCGCGAGGCCGATTCGCCGCCGCTCACCGCGCGCATCGCCACGCTGCGCGAGCTCGCCGCCGAGGCGCTCGAGGAGGTGCGGTCGCTCTCGCACACGATGCACCCGCGCATCCTCGACGACCTCGGCCTCGCCGCGGCGCTGGAGTGGCTCGGCCGGCAGACGCGAACCCAGACGTCGCTCGACGTGCAGGTCTGCGCCGACGGCACGGGCACGCCCATCCCCGCGCCGCTCGCCTCCGTCCTCTACCGCGTCGCCCAGGAGGCGCTGCGGAACGCTGTGCGGCACGCCGGCGCCGAGCATGTGGACCTGCGCTTGCGGCAGGAGCCGGGAGCGGCCGTGCTCGAGGTGGCCGACGACGGCCGGGGCTTCGACGTCGAGCGCGCCGAGGAGCGCCGGCCCGGCATGGGACTGTTCAGCATGCGGGAACGTGTCGCGCTCGTGAATGGCCGGCTGGTGGTGACGAGCGCGAAGGGGCACGGCACGCAGGTCGTCGCGACCGTGCCACTGACGAACTGAGGAAACCGAGACGATGACGAAGATCCGGGTAGTGCTCGTGGACGATCACGCCATCGTGCGCACGGGGTTGAAGGCGGTGCTGGCCGCCGCGCCCGAGGTCGAGGTGGTCGGTGAGGCGTCGGGAGGCACGGAAGCGCTGGCGCTGCTCGAGCGGACCCACGCCGACGTCGTCGTGATGGACATCTCGATGGCCGACGGAGACGGCATCGCGGCCACCCGCGCGCTCACGAAGGACTGCGCCACCACGCCGCGGGTGCTCGTGCTCACGATGCACGCCGAGGAGGCGTACCTTGAGGCGGTGCTCGATGCGGGCGCGTCCGGCTACCTGATGAAGAGCACCGCCGACCGCGAGCTGGTGGACGCCGTGCGGACGGTGGCCCGCGGCGAGGTGTTCGTGCACCCGTCGGCGGCGCGGGTGCTCGCTCAGGGTGCGCGCCGGCGCGAACAGCACGCCTCCGACCGGGCGCGCTTCGAACGGCTCACCGATCGCGAGCGCGCGGTGATGCAGCTCATCGCGCAGGGATACACCGCGCCCGAGATTGGCGAGCAGCTCACCATCAGCCCGAAAACCGTCGACACGTACAAGCAACGTATCAACGACAAGCTTGGGCTGACCCATCGCGCCGATTACGTGACGCTCGCGCTCAAGCTCGGCCTCCTCCAGCCACCGCCCGCGTGAACGGAATCGCAAGCTTCGACGTCGACGTTCGCCTCGCCATCCAGCACACGCTCATCGCGGGCCGTCCCACGCCGACGGTGGCGAGTGTCGCCGCCGAGCTGAAGGCGTCGGAGACCGATGTCGCGGCGGCGTTCGATCGATTGGCGGCAGGGCACGTGATCGTGCTCGCGCCGGGTACGCACGATCTGCTGATGAGCGCTCCCTTCGCCGGTCGTCCCACGGATTTCGCGGTGACGACGGGCGAACGCACCTACGCCGCCAACTGCATCTGGGACGCACTCGGCGTCGCCGTGATGCTCGCCGGCGCTGGCCGACGGGTCGACGCCGACGTGCGGACGACCTGTGCCGACTGCGGCGCGTCGCTCGGCCTCGCCGTCCGGGACGGGACGGTGCGCGCCGATCCCGCGAGTGCCGTGGCGCACTTCGCCGTGCCGGCAGCGCGCTGGTGGGCGGACATCGGCTTCACCTGACGCACGATGCGACTCTTCCGGTCGGAAGAGCACGTGCAGCGCTGGTCCGCCACCGCCGGCATCGCCGTCGGGGCGATCTTCCCGGTCGACTCACTCTGGCGCCTCGCCGAGCTCTGGTTCCATGACCGGCTCTCACCGGGCTGGCGGCGGCGCACCCCGGACGAGGCGCAGGCGATCTTCTCGACGGCGGGCTTGACCGGCGACTTCTGGCGGCTCGACGGATGACGCTCGGCTTCGTGCGCGGCGAGTAGAGGGTACGCCGGACGGGCGCGACGGCTACAGATCCGCGCAGCTCTTCACGATCGCGCTGCAGCTCCGGCAGAGCAGCTTGCAGTTCCGCCACCACAGGTCGGTCGAGCCGCACCAGTCGCAGCTCTCGACCTCCGCGTCGGCCGCCGGGATGGGAGCGCGCGGCGCGTCCGACGCTTGCGGCGGCGGCGCCACACGCTCGGACCCAGGCTGGGACGGCTCGGCAGGGGGACGTTCCATTCGGGCGATGTCGCCGACGATGAGGGTTGCCGGACGGCGCGTCCCGAGGGAAGTTCGGGGAATGTCCGCCCCGTCACGTCGTTCGACCCTGTCAGACAACGCCCACGTCACCGGAACCGCTGCGCCTCCCCTGCCGGAGCCGAGCGTCCGGCGGGAGGACATCCCCCTGCATGACGACGTGCGATGGCTCGCCGCCGCCCTCGGCCGCGTGATCCGGCAGCTGCACGGCGACGAGGCCTTCGAGGCGGTGGAGAGCCTTCGCGCCGCCTCGCGCTCACGCCGCCACGGGGAGCCGAACGCCCTCGGGCTCGAGGCACTCCTCGCGCAGGTCGAGCAGCTGCCGCTCGAGCTCTGCGCCGTCACGGCGCGCGCATTCACCCTCTTTTTCCTCCTCATCAACACGGCGGAGCAGGTGCACCGCGTCCGCCGCACCCGCGCCTACCGCTCCACCGAATCGCAGGATCCCCAGCCCGCCTCGGCGCGATGGGCCATGCGTCGCCTGCGCGCCGCGAAACACAGCGCGACCGAGGTGGCCGCCGCCATCGCACGGCTCGACGTCCGGCCGGTGCTCACCGCGCACCCGACGGAGTCGACGCGGCGAACGCTGCTGGCGCTCCAGGCCCGCGTCGCCGATCTCCTCCTCGCGCGCGAGCAGGCGACCCTCACCGAACGGCGCGCCATCGAGGAGCAGCTCGACGGCGAGGTCGAGCTGCTCTGGACGACCGCCGAAGTGCGCCAGGACCGCCCGACGGTGAAGGACGAGGTGAGCACCGTGCTCTGGTACCTGGAGACGCGGCTCATCGACGCCAGCGCCGCGGCACGCGAGGCGCTTGTTCGCGCTTTCGAGGACGAGTTTTCCGGTGCGCCCCCGCTGGTCACCGGCGCGACGCCGATTCGTCTCGGCAACTGGGTCGGCGGCGATCGTGACGGCAATCCGTTCGTCACTCCCGACGTCACCGTCGCCACCGCGCGGCGCGCCTGCCACGCGATCCTCGGCCGCTACCGCGAGGCCGTCAATGCGCTCGTGGAGCGCCTGTCGCTCTCCGCCCACCTCGCGCCGCCGACGGAGGCGCTCGTGCACTCGCTCGAGGAGGATCGTGCGCTGCTCCCCGCGGTGTGGGAGGCAAATCGCCAGCGCAACGCCGACGAACCGGTGCGCCTCAAGCTCACCTACATCGCCGCGCGGCTCGAGGCCACTCGACGACTCGTCGCGTCGCGCGACGCCGGCCGGCCCGGCCGCGAGCCCGCCGCGTATCGCGACGCGGCGACGCTCGAGGGTGATCTCGTCCTCGTGCGCGACTGTCTCCTCCGTGCCGGCGCCGTCCACGCCTGCCGCGCGACGATCGATCCGCTGCTCGCCACCGTGCGCTCGCACGGGCTGCACGGGTATCTGCTCGACATCCGCGACCACTCCGACGTGCATCGCGCGGCCCTCGACGACCTCACCGCTCGCGTCGGCGCGCCCAGATTGACCGGGGATGCTCTGCGGGCCGAGCTGTCCGGCCGGCGTCCGCTCGTGGGCGCGCAGGTACCGCTCGCCGCCGACACCCAGAAGGTGCTCGACACCTTCGGCGCCGTGCGCACGATCCAGCAGGAGCTCGGCGAGGCCGCCGCGAGCACCTACATCGTCTCCATGACGCGGGACGGCGACGACCTCCTGCGCGTGCTGCTGTTCGCCCGCGAGACGGGGCTCGCCGATCTCGCCGCGGAACCGCCGACGTCGCGCCTCGACGTCGTCCCGCTCTTCGAGACGCTGGACGATCTGGATCGGGCGCCGGCGGTGATGCGCGCTCTGCTCGCGGATCCGGTGTACGCCCGCCAGCTCGCGGCGCGCGGCAACCGCCAGGAGGTGATGATCGGCTACTCGGATTCCGGGAAGGACGCCGGCATCCTGGCCGCGTCGTGGGCGCTGTATCGCGGCCAGGAGGCGCTGGCGGAGCTGTTCCGCGAGCACGGCGTCGCGCTCCGGCTCTTCCACGGACGCGGCGGCAGCGTGGGACGCGGCGGGGGCTCGCCGGTGTATCGGGCCCTGGCCGCGCTGCCACCCGGCACGGTGGCGGGCCAGCTGCGGATCACCGAGCAGGGTGAGATCGTTTCCCAGCAGTTCGGCCTCCTCCCGATCGCGGAACGCACGATGGAGGTGACGCTCGCCGGCGTGCTGCTCCAGGAGTTCACCGATTGGCGCGCCGACGTCTCGCCCGCGGAGGTGGAAGACTTCCGCGCCCGCATGACGCGGCTCGCCGAGCGCTCGCTGGGCGTGTACCGCGAGCTCGTGCACGAGGGTGACGCGCTGTTCACGCTGTTTCGCGTCGCGACACCGATCGCCGAGCTGGCAGACGCGCGCTTCGGGTCGCGTCCTGCGTATCGGCCGGGGGCGGCGCCGGGCATCGAGGGCATCCGCGCGATCCCATGGGGCTTCGGCTGGACGCAGATCCGCCTCATGCTCACCGGCTGGCTCGGGGCCGGCACCGCGCTCGCCGCTGAGATCTCCACCCCCGATGGCCTCGCGGCGCTGCGGCGCATGGCGACCGTCTGGCCCTTCTTCGACGATCTGTTGGGCAAGATCGAGATGGTGTGTGCCAAGACGGACCTCGCGGTCGCGCGCCTCTACGTCGAGCAGCTCGGCGGCGACGTCGCGCTCCTTGGAAGGCTCGAGGACGAGTTCCGGCATACCGTCGACGCGGTGCTGCGGATCCGCGACCGGGCGCATCTCGCCGAGGACGTGCCCGTGCTCCAGTCGGCGATCGGGCTGCGCAACCCGTACGTCGATCCGCTCTCGCTGCTGCAGGTGGCGCTGCTCAAGCGCAAGCGGGCGAGCACGTCGACCGAAGAAGAGGATCGGATCGAGGAGGTGCTGGCCACGACGTTGAGCGGTATCGCGCAGGGGCTGAGGAACACCGGATGAGCGGACGAGCGGGTTCGCGGACGAGCGCTGACGCACGTCGCGTCGGGCTGATCGGGTATGGGCTCGGCGGCTCGGCGTTTCATGCGCCGCTCGTCGCGGCGACGCCAGGCTTGCGGCTCGCCGCGGTGGTCACGCGCGACGCAGGCCGCCGCGCCGAGGTGGAGCGGCGCTACGACGGTGCGCGTCTGGTCGACGACGTCGATGCCCTGTGGGCGATGGCGGGTGAGCTCGACCTGGTGGTCGTCACCTCCCCGAACGTCACGCACGTGCCCTATGCGCGCGCGGCGCTCGAGGCTGGGCTGCACGTCGTCGTCGACAAGCCCTTTGCGGCGACGGCGGACGAGGCGCGGGCGATCGGCGCGTTGGCGGAGCGCATGGGACGCCTTGCGATCCCATTCCAGAACCGGCGCTGGGACGGCGACTTTCTCACCGTGCAGCGTCTGCTGCGCGACGGCGCGCTCGGCACGGTTCATCGCTTCGAGTCCCGGTTCGAGCGTCTGCGTGCGACGGCGAAGCCGGTCTGGACCCGGCCCGGCGCCGCCGAGCGGTGCGAGGGGATCGTGTACGACATCGGCAGCCATCTCATCGATCAAGCGCTTCACCTCTTCGGTCCGGTGACCGACGTCTACGCCGAGCTGGCGCGCCGCCATCCGGAGGTCGTGGTGGAGGACGAGGCGTTCGTGTCGCTCACCCATGCGAACGGTGTGCGCAGCCATCTCTACATGAGCGCCGCTGCGGCGCAGCCGGGCGCGCGGTTCAGCGTGTGGGGCTCACGTGCGGCCTACGTGAAGCACGGCCTCGACGGCCAGGAGGCCGCGCTGCGCGCCGGCAACGTACCGGCCGGAGACGACTGGGGCGCCGAACCGCGCGAACAATGGGGCACGCTGGGCGCGGGGAGCGAGATCCATCTCGAGCCTACCGACCATGGTGCCTATCCCGCCTTCTACGCCGGTGTCGAGCGAGCGATCCGCGGTGCAGGGCCGCCGCCGGTGCGCGTGGCAGATGCCGTGGCGTATCTCGAGGTGATCGAGGCGGTGCATCGACTGGCTTCGCCCTGATGCCCCGCCAGGCTGCCTGCGGTAGGGCGAGCATCGCTCTTTTACGCTTACAGATCTCTGTCGGGCTGGCCGTGCTTTTTTTGGCGTCGGGCAGGCATCGCGGTGCGCTCGCGGCTCCGATGGTGGGCGCGCAGCAAACAAAGAATGCACGGAGCTAAAAGATGACGGAACGGGCGGATCGAACAAACAAAAGCATTTTGATCCGCCGGTTCTGTGACTCTCGCCCGTTCCATGCATGCAGTTGGCGGAAGCCACAGCCGTTGGTCTTGCGACCAGCGCCAAGAGCGTGTCAGCGAACATGATGCTTCAAGCGAGAGAGAGAAATCCGTGACCGATCTCGACGCCGTCGCGCGGCAGGCGCTCACCGACAACCACTTCCAGCCCGAGCTCGACGCCGACGCTCAGCGCGAGCTCGCGACGCTGCCGTCGACCAGCGGCCTGGGCGGCCTCCGCGACCTGTGCGATCTCGGCTGGAGCTCGATCGACAACGCCGAGTCGAAGGACCTGGATCAGATCGAGCTCGTCGACGCGCTGCCCGATGGTGGCGTCCGGCTTCGCGTCGCCATCGCCGACGTCGACGCGATCGTCCCGAAAGGCTCGGCGCTCGACCGGCACGCCGCCGCGAACGCGACGTCGGTGTACACCGGCATCGCGGTCTATCCCATGCTCCCTCGCGAGGTGTCGGAGGGCCAGAGCTCGCTGCTCGAGGGCGCCGACCGCCCGGTCGTCGTGATCGAGCTCGAGCTGACCAGGGACGGCACCGTCCGGGCGCGCGACGTCTATCGCGCGGCCGCTCGCAATCGCGCGAAGCTGGCCTACGACAGTGTCGGCAGCTGGCTGGAAGGACGCGGCCCCGTCCCGCCCGTCGTCGCGGCGATGCCCGGGCTCGAAGAGCAGCTCTGGCTGCAGGACCGCACAGCGAGCCTCCTCAAGTCGCTGCGCGAGAAGGCCGGCGCGCTGGAGCTCGACACGGCGGAGGCGAGCGCCGTCGGCCAGAACGGGAAGGTCCAGTCGATCACCGTGACCCGGAAGAATCGGGCGCGCGATCTGATCGAGGACTTCATGATCGCCGCCAACGTCGCCATCGCGCAGTATCTCGCCGACGAGCAGCGCTCCGCCATCCGACGCGTGGTGCGCGTGCCGCGGCGCTGGGATCGGATCGTCGCGCTCGCGGCGACCTTCGGTGGCACCCTGCCGGCGACGCCGGATGCGCGCGCGCTCGCCGATTTTCTCGCCGTACGGCGCGCGGCCGATCCGCTGCGCTTCCCCGACCTGTCGCTCAGCATCGTGAAGCTGCTCGGGCCGGGCGAGTACGTCCTCGACCGTCCCGGCGCGGCGGACGACGAAGGCCACTTCGGCCTGGCGGCGCACGACTACTCGCACGCGACCGCGCCGAACCGCCGCTACGCCGATCTCGTCACGCAGCGCCTCGTGAAGGCGGCGATCGCCGGCGCCCCGGCCCCCTACTCCGACGACGAGCTGGCGGCCATCGCGCAGCTCTGCACCGAGCGCGAGAATGCGGCGAACCGCGTCGAGCGCGTCACCCGCAAGGCCGCCGCCGCGCTCCTCCTCGCGCCCCGCATCGGCAGCGTCTTCGACGCGATCGTCACCGGGGTCAACAAGGATGGCACCTACGTCCGCCTGCTCTCTCCGCCGGCCGAGGGGCGCGTCGTGCACGGCGAGGCGGGGATGGACGTCGGCGAGCGCGTGCGAGTGAAGCTCGTCGCCACCGATCCCCGTCGCGGCTTCATCGATTTTGCCGGCGTATCGTGATCACGGTTCACGCCACTTTGCGCCGTCCGCGGCAATGAGCTGATCCGCCTCGGCCGGCCCCCAGCTCCCGGCGGCGTACGTGGGCATGTGCGCCGGCGGATGCTGCTCCCAGAAGCAGACCAGCGGATCGATGATCTTCCACGCCGCCTCCACCTCGTCGCTGCGCAGGAAGAGCGTCATCTCCCCGATCATCACGTCCAGGAGCAGCGTCTCGTACGCCGGGGCCGCGGTCTCGCCGAACGCCTCGGCGTAGGTGAAGTCCATCTCCACCGGGGCGACTTCCACATGCTGCGTCATCGCCACCGCCGCGCCCGGCACCTTCACCTCGAAGCTCAGCGAGATCCCCTCGTTCGGCTGCACGCGCATCACCAGCGTGTTCGGCTGCAGCGGCTCGCTCCCGTCGGCGCCGCCGAACATCAGGTGCGGGGGTGCGTGGAACTGCACGGCGATCTCGGACACGCGCTTGCCGAGCCGCTTGCCGCTGCGCAGATAGAAGGGAACACCCTGCCAGCGCCAGTTGTCGATGTAGAAGCGCGCCGCGGCAAAGGTCGGCGTCGTCGACTCCTTGGCCACGTCCGGCTCGTCGCGGTACCCCGTCACCGGCTTTCCCTTGATCGTGCCGGGCGCGTACTGCGCCCGCACCGCGCTCGACGGGATCGTCTCCGGCGTCAGCCACCGGATCGACTTCAGCACCTTCACCTTCTCGTCGCGCACCGCGTCCGCCGTCATCGACGGCGGCGGCTCCATCCCCGTCAACGCCAGGAGCTGGAGCAGGTGGTTCTGGAACATGTCGCGCACCACACCGGCTTCCTCGTAGTACTTCCCGCGCGCCTCCACCCCCACCTCTTCCGCCGCCGTGATCTGCACGTGCGAGATGTGCGCGCGGTTCCACAGCGGCTCGAAGATCGAGTTGGCGAAGCGGAACACGAGGACGTTCTGCACCGTCTCCTTGCCCAGGTAGTGATCGATGCGATACACCTGGTGCTCGGCGAACAGCGACAGCACCAGCGCGTTCAGCTCCTTCGCCGTCTCCAGGCTGTGGCCGAACGGCTTCTCCACCACGACGCGCGCCCAGGGCCGCTCGTGCTGGTCGGCGTGCCGCGGCACGAGCCCGCTCTCCGAGAGGTGCCGCACGATCGTCTCGAAGACGCTCGGCGGCACCGCGAGGTAGAAGAAGCGGTTGCACTCGTGCGGCTCGCGCTGGTGCTCGATCTCGGCGAGGCGGCGCTTGATCAGGTCGTACGCCGAGCCGTCGTTGGCATCGCCGCCGGCGTAGAAGGTGCGCGCCGCGAGCCGCTGCCAGACCTCGTCGTCGAAGTGCTTCACTTCGTCGGAGTCGACGAGCGCGGCACGGATGCGCTCGCGATAGCTGTCGTCCGTCTCCGCCGGCTCGCGCCCCACCGCCAGCACGGCGAAAGTCGGGTGCAGCAGATGCTCGGCCGCGAGCTGATACAGGGCGGGGAACAGCTTCCGCTTCGTGAGGTCCCCCGTGGCGCCGAAGATCACCATCGTGCAGGGGTCCGCCTGCTCGGCGGGCGCGCCCGGGACGACGCCGTACTGGCCGCTGACCTTGGGGGTCGCGCGGACGTGGCCGGCAACGGGATGGGTCGTGGTGGGAGCGGTCACGAGCCCTTCACCGCGTGGCCGCCGAACTCGTTGCGCAGGGCGGCGATGACCTTCCCACCGAACGAATCCTCCTGGCGAGAGCGGAGCCGCATCAGCAACGAGAGCGTGATCACCGGCGCCGGCACGTCCTCCTCGATCGCTTCCGCCACCGTCCATCGGCCCTCGCCGGAGTCGGCGACGTAGCCCTTCAGCTTGTCCAGTCGCGGGTCCTTCTCGAAGGCTCGCACGGCGAGCTCGTTCAGCCACGAGCGGACGACGCTGCCGTGCTGCCACAGCTCGGCGATGCCGTGCAGGTCGAGCTCCGGATACTTCTTCGACTGGCCGAGGATCTCGTAGCCTTCGGCGAACGCCTGCAGCATCCCGTACTCGATGCCGTTGTGCACCATCTTGACGTAGTGCCCCGCGCCCGGCGGGCCGACGTGCATGTAGCCCCCGTTCTGCGCCAGGGAAAGGAAGATCGGCTCGCAGCGCTTCACCGCCGCCGTCTCGCCGCCGACCATGAGGCAGTAGCCGTTCTCCAGCCCCCAGATGCCCCCGCTGGTGCCGGCGTCGATGAAGGAGATGTTCTTCGCCGCGAGCCGCTCGGCGCGCGCGCGCGTCTCCTTGTAGTTCGAGTTGCCGCCGTCGATGATGATGTCGCCGGGTTGCAGGCCGCCGAGCAACGCGTCGATCGTGTCGTCGACCGGCTTGCCCGCCGGCACCATGATCCAGACGATGCGCGGCGCGGCGAGCTGGCGGATGACGTCGGACAGGTCCTTCGCCGCCGCGCCGCCCTGCGCCACGTACTTGGCCACCGTCTCGGCCTGCCGGTCGTAGACGACCACCTTGTGGCCGTCGCGCAGAAGCCGCGCGCTCATGTTGCCGCCCATCTTCCCCAGGCCGATCATCGCGAGCTGCATCGTCAGTCCAATTTGTGGGTGGTCGTGAAGGATATCGAGTGAGCGGTCGAGTGGAGGGGCGTTACGGCACACCGCTCATCCGCTCCGCCGCTCGTCCGGTCCCCCGATCAGCACCGCCCGTGCCGGCGCCCCATCCAACCCCGCGAGCCGCAACGGCAGACACCGGAAGTCGTAGTCGCCCGGCGACGGCTCGGTCAGCATCAAGCCCTCAACGATCACCACCCCCGCGCCCAGCAGCGTGCGGTGCGTGCGGTGATGCCCCGAGTGGAACTGCTCGACCGACAGATAATCCACACCCACGAGCTTCACGCCGAGCGACACGAGATACGCCGCGCCGTCGGGGGCGACGAAGGTGTAGTCGGGATGGAACTCGCTGCTGCCGCTCGACAGCCACGCCGAGTTGCGCGTGCGGATCAACAGCCGCGTCACCCCGCGCAGGTCGTGCGCGCGCAACTCCGCTTCACCAACGCTCTTCACCGAGTCGTCCATCGCGATCAGCCGCGCGGGACCCATCAGCAGGTCGAGCGGCAGCGCGTCGACTCCGGCGCCGTCGTCGAAGAAGTGCTTCGGCGCGTCGACGTGCGTGCCGGTGTGCGACCCGAGATCGAGTCGCGAGACGTTGGCGCCGGCGCCCTTCGAGATCGCCTGCTGCGCCGAGATGTCGATCGTCGGGTTGCCGGGGTAGACCACGCCCCCGGAGCGGATCGGGACGGAGATGTCGTGAATCATCGGATGAGCGGATGAGCGGATGAACGGTGGAGCGGTGAAGCGGAGCCGTCGTGACGCTCCTCCGCTCCTCCGTTCACCCGTTCCCCCGGCAGGATTGCGTCTTCTACCCCGTAACCCCCGCGCTCGCGGACGGCACGAGCCACGCCGCGCCGGAGCTCGTCCTGCGCGCTCTCGAGCGCGAGGCGGCTGGCGCGAAACCGCCGCCCCGCTTCGACGACGAACAGGTCGCACAACCCCAGCTCGTGCGCGCAGGCCTCCGCCCCCCGCTCGGCGAGGAGCTGCTGCGTGCGCGCGAGCACGCACGCGGTGGCGAACAGCTCGATCGCCATGTCGCTGAGCCGCTCCAGCTCCTGCTGCCGGTCGATGATCTCCTTCCGATACGCACGGATCACCCGCTGCGCCGCATCCTTCATCTCGGCCACGTGCTTCTCGAAGTGCCGCGCGTGCCCGGTGAGTCGCTCGTGGAGCTCGACGTCGAGCGTCGGCGTCGAGCCGAACCGGCTCGCGACGCGCGACGCGGCGAAGCCCGAGATCATACCAAGGTTCCGCAGCGGCCGGCGCAGCGCGATCCCCAGCTCCTTGAGCTGCGCCGCCGGCGCCTGGATCCCGTTGAGCGAGATGAACAGCCGCAGGATCTCGTTCGTCCCCTCGAAGATCCGGTTGATCCGCGCATCGCGGAGCTGGCGCTCGTATGGATACGGCTTGACGTAGCCGCGCCCGCCCGCCACCTGCACCATCTCGTCCGCCGTGCGCCAGAGCATCTCGCTCGCGAACACCTTGCAGCACGCCGCCTCCAGCGCGTACTCCCCGTCGGGATGCTCCGCCAGCCGCGTCAGCTCGCCGAGCATCGCGTCGGCGGCGTAGACGTCGCTCGCCGCGCGGGCGATCTTGCGCTGCGTGATCTCGAAGTCGGCGATGGGACGGCCGAACTGTACGCGCCCCTCGGCGAACGTCACCATCTCCGCGAGCAGCGCCTTGGTGCCGGCGGTACAGCCCGCGGCGAGCGTCATGCGGCCGCCGTTGAGCACCTTCACGGCGACGCCGAATCCCTTGCCCACCGTGCCCAGCACGTGGTCCGCCGGGACGCGGAGATTCTCGTACACGAGCTCCGCCTGCGTCGAGCCGCGGATGCCCAGCTTGCGCACCGTACCGGCGACGCGGAAGCCGGGCATGTCCGGGCGGATGATGAAGGCGGTCGGCCGCAGCACCGTCTTCCCGCCGCGTAACACGGGCGCCTGCGCGAAGGTCGCGATCACGCCGGCGCGATGCCCGTTGCCGATCCAGTGCTTCCGGCCCGTCAGCGACCACGTGCCGTCGGCGTTGGGCTGCGCCTGGGTGACGATGTTCTGCGCGTCGGATCCGGTCTCCGGCTCGGTGAGCGCGTACGCGGCCAGCGTCTCGCCACGCGCGAGCATCGGCAGGTATCGCGCCTTCTGCGCCGGCGTCCCGAACAGCACGATCGCCTTGGAGCCGAGGCCGCAGTGGACGCCGAGCAGCACCCCGATGGCGGCGTCGACGCTGGAGATCGCGCCGAACACGTGCGCGTACGCGGCGGCCGAGAGCCCCAGCCCACCATACTCGCGCGGGATGGAGAGCCCCATCCAGCCGCCGTCGGCCAACGCGCGGATCGTCTCCTCGGGGACGGTCTCCTCGTCGTCGAACCGCGCGGGATCGATCACACCGGTGTCGCGCAGTCGTGCGAGATCCGCCAGCAGCCGGCGCACCGTCCGCGCTTCGTCCGGATCACGCGCCTCGAGGGAGGCGGGGAAGGGAAAGAGCAGATCGTCGTGAATCGCGCCGGCGAAGAGGCCTCGGACGAAGGAGGGGGCGTCGTCGCTCATTCGCCGAAGGTTAGGCACCGCGCGGTCGCGACACCAGCGCGGCGGGCTCGACATTGGGACGGACTGTGATTCACGCCGTTGCGTGGGCCCGGCGCGCCGAGAAGCTTTCAAGGATGACTCCTCCATCCATTCGCGCGGCCGGTGTGGCGGCGCTCTCGGCCATGATCCTGTTCGCCGCCTGCTCGCGCGGGTCGTCGACCTCCAGCGCGCCGGCGCCGGCGCGCGTCACCACCCGCTACGCCGACGGCGGCGACGTCGTGGAAGCCATGCACGCGCGCTACGCGGGAAAGTGGTATCGCACGCTCACCTTCCGGCAGAAGACGTCGAGGCTGCTTCCGAACAACACGTGGAAGGTCGAGACCTGGTACGAGTCGATCCGGGTGCCCGGCCGGTTGCGGATCGACTTCGATCCGATGTCGGCGGGCAATGGCGTGCTCTACGCGCGCGACAGCCAGTTCGTCGCGTCGAACGGTCGCGTCATCCAGAGCAGCCCCGGCATCAACGACCTGCTGCTGCTCGGCTTCGACGTCTACGTCAACACGCCGTCCCGTACCGAGGCGCTGATGCGCCGCCAGGGGATCGATCTGAGCCGCGTGCACGAGGACACCTTCGACGACCGGCCGATGATCGTGATCGGCGCCCTGCGCGGCGACCTCCGCCGCAAGCAGGTGTGGATCGACGCCGAGCGGCTGTACTTCGTCCGCCTCCTCGAGCCGGCGCGCGCCGACTCGAGCAAGCTGCAGGACATCCGCTTCGCGAACTACGAGCGCCGCGGCGACGCCTGGCTCTCGCCGCGCGTGGAGATCTATAACGACGGGAAGCTGGTGTTCTACGAGGACTACAGCGACGTGAAGACAGACGTGCCGGTGGACGAATCGCTGTTCGATCCGACGCCCTGGAAGAATCCAAAGCATTGGATGCGCTGACGCGCGGCGGGTGAGGCTCCGCCCCTCACGCCCTTACCCAACCGATAACCGCCACCATATTCCCACGCCGTACGCCTCCCGCCGCGACGCCGCACGGCGCGCCGTACCCCTCACGCCGTCCGACAGCGCGCCCGACCCGCGCCCGACCCGCCCCCGACACCCCCAATGCGCCTCCGCTCTCTCCTCCTTGCCCTGATCGCTCCCGCCTCCATCGCCGCGCAGCAGATCCAGCCGGCCAAGGGAACGGTCGTCCTGAAAGCCGCGCGGCTCATCGACGGCACCGGGGCCGCCCCCGTCCAGAACGGCGTCGTCGTCGTCACCGACGACAGAATCGTGGCCGCGGGTGCGGAAGGGACGGTGAGCGTGCCGACCGGTGCGCGAGTCGTCGACCTCGGCGACGCCACGCTCCTGCCCGGGTTCATCGACGCGCACACCCACATCATCGGGCGGCCGCTGTCGGATCCCAAGTCGGACGACGCCGGCGTGAAGGACTACCCCGGCTACGCGGCGATCAGGGGCGTCGAGAACGCGCGCAAGACGCTGATGGCCGGCTTCACCAGCATTCGCGTCCTCGGCTCCCCCGACTTCAACGACGTCGCGCTGCGGCAGGCGATCACCGACGGCGTCGTGCCCGGCCCGCGCATCGAAACGGCCGCCCACTCCTTCGGCATCACCGGCGGGCACTGCGACGAGAACGGCTACAAGCCGGGCCTCCAGGATGCCGACTACCGCACCGGCGTCGCCGACGGCGCCGACGAAGGGCGGAAGGCGGTGCGCTACCAGGTGAAGTACGGCGCCGACGTGATCAAGATCTGCGCGACCGGCGGCGTGCTCTCCGAGGGCGACGCGGTCGGCGCGACGCAGTACACGCTGGAGGAGATGAAGGCGATCGTCGACGAAGCGGCGAAGCTCGACCGCAAGGTCGCGGCGCATGCCCACGGCACCGAGGGGATCAAGCTCGCCGTCCGCGCGGGCGTCGCGTCCATCGAGCACGGCTCCTTCCTCGACGAGGAGGGGGCGAAGCTCATGGTGCAGCACGGCACCTACCTCGTCCCCACCATCAGCGCCGGCGAGTTCACCGAGAACGCGGCCAGGAGCGGCCGCCTCACGGGGCTCCGCGCCGAGAAGGCGCTTGCCGCCGCGCAGGGGATGCGGAATGCGGTGCGCATCGCGCAGCGCACGGGCGTGCCCATCGCCCTCGGCACCGACGCGGGTGTCGGCGAGCACGGGGCGAACGGCCACGAGTTCACGCTGATGGTGATGTGGGGCGGGCTCACCCCGATGCAGTCCATCGTCGCCGGCACCTCGAGCGCGGCCAAGCTCCTCGGTTGGGACAAACGCGTCGGCACGCTGAGCGCGGGCAAGTGGGCCGACATCGTCGCCGTCCCGGGTGATCCGACGCGCGACATCACGGTGATGGAGAAGCCGAGCTTCGTGATGAAAGGGGGCGTCGTCTACAAGCAGCCACAGGCAGGACGCACGACCGCGCTCCGATGAGGCCGCAGCGCCCGCCTCGCTATCGAGGAGCGAATGTGCTAGGTTGAGAGGGCGCAGGTTTGTTCGGGCGCCGAGCGCACGGGCCAAACCTGTCCGCCCATTCATCATTCGACATCGAGCTGGGCGACGTCGCCCTCTCCTGCCGGAAGTGAGTGTTCTCCGCACCGCGAGAGAGCTCCGGCAATGGAATCGATCTCGACTCGGCCCACCGCTCCCGTGCGCCCCACCCGCGCACTCGTGCTCGACGGCGCACCGTCCGGCCGGCCGGCTCCGGATGAAGATGAAGCTCGAGCAGCGCTTCCTGTCGTACATGCCGGGCGTCCATCGGCCGGCGGTCTCCCTGGCGCCCTTCAGCGTGTTCGATCCGGGGGATAAGCCGTCCGCTGACCGTCATCCGTACACGTATGTATTGAACCGTACGCACTTGACGTCGTAAATTATTGAAGGCAAAAGACTTACTGGATTTCTGCGCCGATGTGGGCTATCATGCGAGTCCTCGATCGACCGTGCGCTGACGCACACTGTGGTGCTCCCCCGCGCATCGGAGCCAGATGCACTACACGTTCACGACGCCGCCTGCTTCGCGGGCGGTAGAACGCCCCACTCCGATCGACGATGCCCTGGTCGCCGAGGCGCGTCGCCTCCTCAGCGGCGCGATCGAGAACCGTCCGCCGGCGGCGCTCCTCAACCGGCAGGGGATGCAGGCACTCTTCGCGATGCCCATGATGAGCCTCTGCGCGACCACGATGCCGACCGGCGTTCCGGTCGAGAAGCTGATCGTCGCGATCAAGCTCGCCTGGGCCTCGATGACCGAAGCCCGGCTCAGCCTCGGCGACACCGGCCCCGATGCACTGTCCGGGGCCGTTACCGCCTGCATCGAGGCATACTTCCAGACGGCGTCGCGCAAAGCGGACTGATCATTAACGCCGCCGTCGGATGATTGCGGCGTCGAGAAACGGCGTGACCTTCCCGGGCTTGCTGCGTCCGGTAGAACACACGCCATGTCTCTTCCCCTCCCGCTGTATCCCGATCGCCCCATCACGGGCCCGCGCGATGCCTCCGACCCTGTGGCTCAGACCCGGGAGGGGCGTCTTGCCGAGCTCGTGCGTGAGCTGCTTCCGGCGATGCGGCGGCGGGCCCCCCACCTTTCCGACTCGGCGCTCCTCCAGGCCGTCGAGCGGATCGCCGCCCACCGTCTGGCCGATGAGGAGCTCGCGCATCGTTCATGGTGAACCGCAGGCTGCACGGCCCCGACGTGCCTGATCGCGTCCGGGCGCTCGCACTCGACATCGCGCACCGGCTGCGTCCGGTCTGCGCCAACATGCCCGACGAGGACATGCTCGAGCTCTCCACGCGGATGGCCGCCGTGGAGCTGGAGTACTTCGAGCCGGTGCCGTCCCACCGCCCTCGGCGCCGCACGGCGCACGGATAAGCGATCATGGGCGAGGAATGGGACCTCTTCGAGGACGCCGAGTCGTCGGCGCGCCGCCGCCGTCAGGAGCTGATCACGCGCCTGCGTGAGCGGGTCATCGCCGCCGGCGACAAGCTCTCCGAAGAGCAGGTCGACGCCATCGTCGCCCGCATGGCCGACACGGCCCTGGAAGGCGAGCGCCTCCGGCACGGCTACCGGGACCGCCGCCGCGCCTGACGCACCCGGGCTCGCCGCGCGCCCGACACGGCGCGCGAGCGACCGCCCGCAACGAGGCGATACGCCGCCGTCACACCTCGATACGGAGCCGGCTCCAACGCTCCTGCGGCTTCCCCGGTAACTACGGGACAGCCAACGACTTGGCACCGCGACACGACACGTCGCGCTCCTTGCTACGCAGGCCTCCGTCCGGACAGCCGGACGACGTTTTCCATGGGCCACCTGCCAGGAGCTGTCTGATGCGCTCGCGTTTCATGATCGCCACGTTCGCCCTTGCCGCCGCCTGTGGGGGCGGTGGGTCGGACACGCCCACCATTCCGACGATTCCGTCGGCGCCCGACAATCCCGTCGCGACGACGGCGGTCTCCCTGCAGGGCGACGCCTTCAACCCGACTCATATCCTCGTCGGGCCGTCGGCGGTGGTCACCTTCACCAACAACGACCGCATCGCGCACAACGTGATGTTCGCCAACCAGAACATCACGTCGATCACCGACTGGACCTCGGGCGACCGGACCACTACGATGCCGTCGACGCCGGGGACATACAGCTACACCTGCACGATTCATCCGGGCATGAGCGGCACCGTGAAGGTTCAGTGACGTCCCCCTCGAGCCCAGCCTGACATGATCCTCGCCCTCCAGGTCGCGGTCGCGGCCCTGCTGCTCGCCCCGGCCGACACGACCGTCGCCGTCCGCGACTCGGCCGATGCGGGGCCGCGCGTCATCGATGCGCGGCTCGGGCCCACGGCGGCGGACGATACCACGCCGCACCGGCGGCCACGAGCGGTGGAGGTGAGCGATGCGTACGCCCTGCGCCTCCGCATCCACCACTACGCGTCGTACGCGATGATCCCGCTGTTCACCGCGCAGGCGATCGCCGGCAACCAGATGTACCAGTCGGGCAGCGACGATCCCGCATGGGCCAAGTCCCTCCACGGCATCGGCGCGGCAGGGCTGGGCGCGCTGTTCACCGTGAACACCGTGACCGGCGTGTGGAACCTCTGGGAGTCGCGTGGGGTCAGTGAAGGTCGGACGGCCAGGCTCGTGCACAGCGTGTTCATGCTCGCCTCCGACGCCGGCTTCGCCTACGCCGGCATCAAGCTCGGCCCGGACGCTCACAACTCCTTCTCGAAGCGTCAGGAACATCGTCGCGTCGCGTACATCTCCATGGGCAGCGCACTCGCCGGCTACGCCACCATGCTCGTCGCCAACCGCTAGCCTCATGATCCTCGCCGTGCCGCAGCTGCTCGTCGATCTGGCCGACCCGTGGGCGAAGGTGTACGGGCACTCGAAGGTGGTCGCCACCATCGTCGGCTTTCTGCACGTCGCGCCCATCGTTGTGGGCGGCGGGCTGGCCATCGCCCTCGATCGGTCGACCCTCCGCGTGCGGCACGACGAGCCGGGGGCCCGCGCCCGCCACCTCTCCGAGCTCGGCGCGGGGCACGGTGTCGTGCTCGGCGCCCTCGCGCTCTCGCTCGTCTCGGGGGTCGCACTGCTCGCCGCCGATCTCGAGACCTACTTCGACTCGCCCATCTTCTGGATCAAGATGGGGCTCATCGTGCTGCTGCTCGCCAACGGCGCCCTGATGACGCGGACGGAGCGCACCCTGCGCGTCGCCGGCGCGACCGCCGACGCCTCATGGCGGCGTCTCCGGACGATCGCCATCACCAGCCTCGCCCTCTGGCTCACCATCACGCTGGCTGGCGTGGCACTCATGAACCTGGCCTGATGACTCCCGATTCCTCCGACTGCACCGGCTGCCCGATCGATCCGGACCGCCGCGAGTTCCTCCGCTCCGTCGGGGCGGCGGTGACGTCGCTCGCGCTCCTCGGTCTGCTCCCGCGCGACGCCGACGCGGCGTCGCTGCGCGCGATCACGGCGCTCGCCTCCGCGACACACGACCGCAAGGCCGAGAAGCGCTACCCGATCCCCGCCGCCGACGGCGTGTCGATCGACAAGGACAACGAGGTGATCGTCGCCCGTGCGAGCGGCAAGGTGTACGCCTTCGCCCTCGCCTGCCCGCACCAGAACACCGCGCTGCGGTGGAACGCGGACGACCACCAGTTCCAGTGCCCCAAGCACAAGTCCCGCTACCGCGACGACGGCACCTTCATCGAGGGCCGCGCGACCCGCAACATGGACCGCCTGGCCGTGCGTCGAGAGGGCTCGACGCTCGTCGTCGACGTCGATGCGCTGATCCAGCAGGACGAGCATCCGGCCGAGTGGAACGCCGCGTTCGTCGCGGTGTGACCACGACAACTGCAACAGCTTTCAAACAGCACGTGCGACTGCAGCCCCCGGCCCGGGGACGGTTGCCTACTCGAGCGCCTCCAGCCCGGCCCGCAGCGCATCGCATTCCGCGCGGGCACCCAGCTTCTCGAAGATGCCGATCGCCATGTGCGCGTCCTCGAGCGCGAGGGTGCGCTCGCCCACGCGGACGCGCACCGGCACGCGATCGCGCAGCGCCTCGGCCTCGTTGAGCGCGTAGCCGTGCTGGCGCGCGATCTGGAGCGCGCGGCTGAAATCCACCAGCGCGTCGTTGTGCCGTTGCTGCGCGGCACAGGCGGCGCCGGCGAGCCGCCAGGCGTCGCCCTCGTTCAGCAGGTCGCCGAGCTTCACGAACTCCTCGATGCAGAGCCGCGCCGTCGTCTCCGCGAGCTGTGGATCGCCGCGCCGCAGCGCGATCTCCGCCCGCCCGGTACGCCCCATCGCCGCCACGCGCGGCGCGCCGCCGTCGTTCGCGTAGTCGATCGCGCGCCGCTCGTGCTCGTCCGCCTCCGTGAGGTCACCCACGTCGCGGAAGGTGATGGCCAGGTTGTGGTACCCCTGTGCAAGGAGCGTCGGCTGTCCCAGCCGCTGCAGCATCGGCAGGGCCAGTCGGTACTGCCACAGCGCATCTTCGTGCCGGCCCTGCAGGTTCGCGATGGCGCCGAGATTGTTCGAGGCCTGTGCCATCATGAGCAGGTCGTCGTCGCGCGTCGCGAGCTCCAGCGCCCGCGACAGCGCGGCGTTCGCTCCCTCGAGATCCCCGAGGACGAGGCTCGCGACACCGATCATGTTCACGGCGCGCCGGTGGAGCGCGCGGCTGCCGTCCTCGGCGAGCGTGCCCTCGATCTCCCGGAGGTAGGCCAACGCCTGGCGCTCCTCGCCGGAGCGCATGAGGGCCTCGGCGTACAGCGTCGCCTCCTCGCCGGCCGACAGGCCGGATTCGGCGCGCTGCGTCAGCAGCACCACCAGCTCGCGCCACGATCCCGCGGCGGCGAGCTGACGCGCCGTCGCGAGCAGAGGATCGGGCCGGGAGGTGAACATGAGCGGTCGCCGGGGTCAGTACATCAGGGCGTAGCCGGTGAACCCACTCAGCTGCGCGTCGACTTCCTTCAGGGTCGTCTGGACGGAGCTCGTCAGCTTGAACCAGGGCTGGAAGGGCGCTTCCTGCCGCCACAGGGCGAGCGACGACAGCATCGCCGCGTCGGTCGCGTCGATCTTTCCGTCGTAGTTCAGGTCGTCGCCGCAGGCGGCGAAGGAGATCTTGAGCGTCGGCTGGTCCGCGTCGGCGAACTTCAGCCCCGACGGCTGGAAATCGATGATGAAATGCGTCGGATCGGTGACGGTAAGGGTGATCGACACGGAGTCGCCGACGGCGATCGCCGACCCGTCCGGCCGGCGATCGAGCGAGTTGCTGCCGACGCGAAACTCCAGGAACTTCGACGAGTCGCTGCGACCGGCGGCGGGCCGATACCAGATGTCCACGCCGCTGCTGCGCCCCTTCACCGCGTAGAAGCTCGCCGTCGTCGTGGCGAGCGGCGGGGTGCCGTGTGGCGCGGCCAGGAGTCGCAGATCGGTCGCGGCGCGCTCGGTGTCACCGGCGGGCGCCGTGCTGTCGGTACACGATGCGGCCGCGCCGAGCAGTGCTCCGGCGAGCACGAGAAGACGTCGGAATGCCATGCGGGAACCCTTCATCGGGAAGTGAGAGAGCGAGTCACGCATCGGCTGCGTCCTCGTCGGGATCATCGGGATCGGTGTCGGCGAGCGACGCGTTGAGCAGGCGGTGCAGCCGAGGCCGGGAGATGCCGAGGCGGCGCGCCGCCTCGGTCTTGTTGCCGCCGCATAGCTCGAGCATTCGCGCCACCGCGGCGCGATTGAGGTCGGCGAGCGTCGACGGGAAGGGAAGGGCGCCGTCGGCCTCCATCACATGCGGCGCCTCGGCCACGTCCGCGGCCTCGAGCGCCGGCCCGGTAGCCAACAAGACGGCGCGCTCGATCACGTTCCGCAGCTCGCGGATGTTGCCGCTCCACCGCCGCTCGCGCAGCGCGCGCAGTGCGCCCGGTGAGAGCTCGAGTGGCGCCACGTCGTACTCGCGCGCGAACCGGTCCAGAAAGTAGCGCGCGATGGTGACGACGTCGTCGTTGCGCGCGCGGAGGGCCGGCAACTCGATCGGCACGACGTTGAGCCGGTAGTACAGGTCCTCGCGGAACTCGCCGCGCCGCACCGCGCTGGCGAGATCCACGTGCGTCGCGGCGATGAGGCGCACGTCGAAGGGGATCGCGCGGGTGCCGCCGACGCGCCGGAGCACGCGCTCCTCGAGCGCGCGCAGGATCTTTCCCTGGAGGGGCATCGCGAGGTGGCCGATCTCGTCGAGAAAGAGCGTCCCGCCGTCGGCGAGCTGCATGAGCCCGGGCTTGGAGCCCACCGCGCCCGTGAACGCCCCCTTCTCATGGCCGAACAGCTCGCTCTCGAGGAGCTGCTCGGGGATGGCGGCGCAGTTCACGTCCACGAAGGGCGCGTCGCGCCGCGGCCCGTTGTAGTGGATCGCGCGCGCGAGCAGCTCCTTGCCGGTGCCGGTCTCGCCGGTGATGAGCACCGTCACCGTCGGCCGCGGGATCACCCGCGCCGCGCGATCGAGCGCGGCGTGCAGGGCGGGGCTCTCGCCCAGGATGCCGTCGAAGTGCAGCTTGGACCGCTCGACGTCGGCGAAGGCGGCGGCGTCGGAGTCCGCCTTGAGCCGCGCCGCCGCGTCGCGCAGCCACGACGTCAGGAGCTGGAGGTCGTCCGGGAGGGCGAAATACTCGTCGGCGCCGGCACGGATCAGCGCCGCGGCCAAGCGGTGGTCGGGCACGGCCCCGACGGCGGCGACGAAGCGCACGTCGCGGGGCATCTGCCGCAGCGCCGCCTCGAGGAGGACTTCGTCGCCCGCGGCGGACACGACGGTGATCGACCCGCGCCGAGGCTCGAGACCGGCCGGCTCGGCGGCGTGCACCAGGGCGAACCCGTGCGCGGCCGCCAGACCGGCCCACTCGGAATGGAAGGAATCGGTGAGCGCGAGAACGCGGAGCTCGGCCAAGCGCGCGGGCGGTGGATGGTTGGAAAGGCGGGGTGGTGTCGTCCAGCCCCCAACATTCACCGGGGATCGGCTGTCAGCCAACCGCATCGCGAACACTCCCTGAGAGCTGAATGAGCTGAACGGCACGACCCTGGGAACCTCAGGGCAGGTCAGGTGCCGTGGGCAGGGGTACGGGAGACCCCCGCCAACCCGCGCTCGGTCAACGGCTTAGGTCAGTTGCCCAGCAGGGTGGACGGGTGTGGCCGTAACGGTTCGTTACAGGGCCGTATCGCGGCGTGACTGCGGACGGAGGGCATCCAGCTGCTGCCCCAGCACCGCCGGATCCTCCGTCGGTAGATCGCACGCATACGCGCGGCAGACGTACGCCACCGGCTCCGGGCCCTCGCGACCCTCCAGCACCGCGATCCCCTCGGCCGCGCGTCCCTCACCTCCGGCGAGCACCAGCGACGGCACGTAGCGATTGGCTACCTCGCGGGCGAGCGACCCGAAGGCGCCGTCCCCCGGATCGCCGGAGATCGCCACCTCCACGGCGCCGCGCACCACCATGTCCGCTGCGCCCAGCGCATGCCCGAACGCGGTGGGATAGCGCGCCATCGGCTCGGCGAGCGTCTCCAGCACGTAGCTCGCGCGGGCGGTGTACTCGCCGTCCGCGAACAGGTCGCCGAGCACCAGCAGCAGCTCCGCGGCGAGCGAGCTCCCGCTCGGCACCGCGTTGTCGGTGACGTCGCGCGGGCGGGTGACGAGCGTCTCGGCGTCGGCCGCGGTGTCGAAGAACGCCCGCGCCGACTCGTCCCAGAAGCGTGTCATGATCCCGTCGGCGAGCCGCCGCGCGCGCTCGAGCCACCGCCGGTCGAAGGTGAGCTGGTACAGCGCGTTCGCGCCCAGAGCGACCGCGGCGTGATCCTCGAGGAAGCCCGGGATCTTCGCGATGCCGTCCTTGTACGAGCGCAGCACGCGGTCGTCGCGCACGAGATGCTGGAAGAGGAACTGGCCGTTGCGGATCGCCATCAGCCGCAGCTCGCGATCGCCGAAGGCGCGCGCCGCCTCGGCCAGGCCGCGCAGCATCAACCCGTTCCAGGCGGCGAGGATCTTGTCGTCGCGGCCGGGCCTGACGCGGCGCTCGCGCACGTCGTAGAGAATCCGCGTCGCGCGGTCGACGGCCGTGCGCAGCTCCGGCTCGGTGACGCCATGCTCGGCGGCCACCTCGCTCGGCTCGCGCGGCACGAACAGGATGTTGCGCCCCTCGAAGTTTCCCTCGGCGCTGACACCCCAGTATGCCTTCACCAGCGCGGCTTCCTCACCGAGGAGGGCGTCGAGCTCGCCCGCGTCCCAGACGTAGTAGCGGCCCTCGTGTCCCTCGGAGTCCGCGTCGAGCGAGGAGTAGAATCCTCCTTCGGGGGAGGTCATCTCGCGCGCCAGCCAGCCGATCGTCTCCTCCGTCATCCGGCGGAGCTCGGGGTCGCGCGTCGCCTGCCAGAGATTCGCGCCCAGGCGGACGAGGAGGGCGTTGTCGTACAGCATCTTCTCGAAGTGCGGCACGAGCCAGTAGGGATCGACGCTGTACCGCGCGAAGCCGCCGCCGACCTGGTCGTAGATCCCGCCGCGCACCATGCGGCGGACGGTGTGGGTCACCATGGACAGCGCGTTCGCGTCGCCGGTGCGCGCCCACTGCCGCAGCAGGAAGTCGAGCGTCATCGTCGGCGGAAACTTCGGGGCGCCGTCGAACCCGCCGAAGCGCGGCTCGTAGCGCTGCGCCAGCGAGTCCATCGCCCGGGAGAGCAGCGCCTCGTCGAGCGCGCCGGTGACGCGCGTGCGCTCGGTGCTCGCCGCGTACAGGTCGCGCATGGATGCCGTCGTCTTCGCCACGCTGTCCTGCTTGTTCGCCCACGCGTCGGCGACGCCCTGCAGGACGCGCCGGAAGCTCGGCATGCCATGCCGATCCTCCGGGGGGAAATAGGTGCCCGCGTAGAAGGGCTCGCCCTGCGGGGTGAGGAACACCGTCATCGGCCAGCCGCCATGCCCGGTCATCGCTTGGGTCGCCTGCATATAGATCGCGTCGATGTCCGGCCGCTCCTCGCGGTCCACCTTGATGCACACGAAGCTCGCGTTCATGAGCGCCGCCGTCTCCGCGTCCTCGAACGACTCGCGCTCCATGACATGACACCAGTGGCACGCGGCGTAGCCGATGCTGAGCAGGATCGGCCGATTGTCGGCGCGCGCCACGGCCAGCGCCTCCTCGCCCCAGGGCCGCCAGTCGACCGGGTTGTGGGCATGCTGCAGGAGGTACGGGCTGGTCTCGGTGGCGAGATGGTTGGCCACGGCGTGCGAAGGGCTCGGGTCCACGGGACTGCGGACGCCCGGACGGGCGACTAACTTCTGGGCGCGGCCGCTCTCCCGCGCGAACTTCATTCCACTCAAGAGTAGCCTGGTGCCTCGCGACGCCGCTCCCCGTCCGCGGAAAATTCATGCGTATGTCGCCCGCCTGGAGCGGCTGCGCCCGTTGCGCCCCTGGTGGCGGCTCCTCCTGCTCGCGGTGCTCGTCCTCGGGAGCGCGCCCTTCGCCATCGCGCCGATCCGCGAGGCCGCCACGCTGGGGCCGGTCACCGAAGCGATGCTGGGGCGCCCCGCGGGGTATGTGCTGCTGGCCCCGCTCTCGAACGTTCTCGACCTGCTCACGCTGCTGAGCGTGCGCCAGCACGTCGCCCTGCTCGTCACGCTGGCCCTGGGGTACGCCGCATGGTGGTGGCTGCGCGGACGGACGATGCCGCCGACCGTGACACCGGGCCGCCGCGCGGCGCGTGTCGCGGCCCGCATCGGGCTCCCCATCCTCGCCGTGCTGGCGGTGTACTTCGGCGGCGCGCTCCTGCCACGCCCCATGGCGGGGCTCGAGGTCGGCCCCGACGTCGTGGCGATCGACTTCCACGCGCACACGCGCTACTCGCACGACGGCCGCCCCGACTGGACCCCCGAAGACGTGCGCGACTGGCATCGCGATGCCGGCTTCGGCGCGGTGTACGTCTCCGACCATCGCACCTTCGAGGGCGCACGGGACGGATGGTCGAACAATCCCCTCCTCGCGGGGCAGGGCGTCTCCCTTCTCCCCGCGATCGAGGTGGTGTGGAAGGGAGAGCATGTGAACGTGCTCGATGCCGACCGGATGTACCGCGGCATCTTCAACGCGACGCTGCGCGACATCGACGAGGACGCGTTGCGGCTCGCCAGCGCGGTGACGGGCAACGAGCCGGTGCTCATCGAGACGCTGCCCGGCGACCTGTCGAGGATGATTCCGGCGCGCGGGCCCGGGACGCCGGGAGTGCGGGCACTGGAGCTGATCGACGGCGCGCCGAAGGGACTCGGTCAGGCCCGTCGCGAGCGCGCGCGGATCGTCAAGCTCGCCGACAGCCTCGACCTCGCGCTCGTGGCCGGAAGCAATCATCACGGGTGGGGACGCACCGCTGCCGGATGGACGTTGATGGCCCTTCCCGGGTGGCGCGGGGCCACGCCCGTCCAGCTCGCGGCCGCGATCGAGCGATCCATCCGCCGCGGCGGGTACGGCTCGACGCTCGTGGTGGAGCGCTACGTCGCCGACACGGAGCGCGGCGTGGCGCTGCCGCTCACCGCGCCCCTCGTGACCTGGGGGATGCTGCGCACGCTATCCACCGAGGAGCGCGTCGCGTGGCTGGTGTGGGGTCTCGTGCTTGCGCTCCTCTCGCGCGTCATGGAGCGGCGTCGCCAGGCGTGACGACGCCGGATCCAGCCGCCGTCGTCACCGATCAGACGCGCGAGGGGCGCCTGTGGCGCGCCGCGGTGTTGGTCACCTGGCTCGCCACGCTGGTGCGACTCCTGTTCGCGATCCGGCTGCCGCTCTTTCCCGACGAAACCTACTACTGGGACTGGTCGCGCCATCTCGCCGGCGGGTACTTCGACCATCCGCCGATGATCGCGCTGCTCATCGCCGCCGGCCCGGGCGTGCGGTTCTGGTCCGTGGTCGCCGGCGGTGTCGCCGGTCTGGCGACGAGCGCGATCGCACGCCGGCTCGGTGGGGGCGCGGCAGCGGTGCGCGCCGCGGTCGTGCTGGCCGTCATGCCCCTCGTCGCCTCGGGATTGGTGCTGGCGACGCCGGATGCGCCACTGCTCGCGGCAAGCGCGGTGGGACTCTACTGCGTCGTACGCGCGGTGCAGGCGCCGCTCCGCTCGCGCGCCGCGCTGGGCTGGTGGAGCGCCGCCGGCGTCGCGCTCGGACTGGCCTTCGCGTCGAAGTACACGTCGATCCTGCTGCCGGTGACCGCGACGGCGGCCGTGCTGCTCCGCCCGTCGCTTCGCGCGCGACTGCGCGAGCCTGGTCCGTACGTCGCCTGCGTGCTCGCGACGCTGGTGTTCCTGCCGGTGCTGCACTGGAACGCGACGCACGACTGGATCTCCTTCCGCTTCCAGGTGCAGCATGGGCTGGGCACGCCGAAAGGCTCGGCGCTCAAGCGCGAGCTGGATCTGATTGGCGGCCAGCTCGGACTCGTGTCGCCGATCCTGTTTGCTCTCGCAGCTGACTCTGTCTGGCGCACCCTCCGTCGCCCGGTGGACGACGCGCGGTTCCTGCTCGCCGTCGTCGCGGTGGGCAGCTGGGTGTTCTTCGTGTACAGCGCGACGCGGCGCGCGGTGGAGCCGAACTGGCCGGCGCCGTCGTACGTATCCGGCGTCGCCCTGCTCGCCGCGCTCGCGACGACGCCCGGCTACCAACGCTGGCTGCGACGCGGTGTCGCCCTCGCGGCGGTCATGGTGGGCGTGCTCTACCTGCACGCGCTCACGCCGATTCTGCCGATCCCCGCGCGGCGCGATCCTCTCGCCCGCAACGAGGGATGGGCCGGCCTGGCGCTGGCGGTGCGCACCGCGGCGCAGGAGAGAAAGCTGTCTCCCGCCGTCGTGCACGTCGGCGCCGATCGCTATCAGGACGTGAGCGAGCTCGCCTACCATCTCACCGACGCCGAGCCGGTGAACGTCGACTGCATCTGTCTGCGGGGACGCCACAACCAGTACGAGCTGTGGCCGCGCTTTGCGCAGGTCGCCAGGCCGGGCGATGCGCTCGTGCTTGCGCTCGACGAGCGCGAGGGGGTGCACGAGACGGCCGCGGCGCTCGCGCCCTACTTCACCACCGTGACACGAGGTGCGCTGGCCCCGCTGCTTCGTGGCGCCGACACGGTGACCACCCGGCGGATCTGGATCCTCGAAGGCTACCGCGGCGGCTGGCCGCCGCGCGCCGAGCCCTGAGCGGCGGGCGGTCCCTCGCGGCAGGCGACGCGCACCGCGCCGAGCAGCTCCACCAGCGACGCCTTCTCGGCCTCGTCGAGGGTGGAGAAGGCCGACTCCGTCATCGCTTCCATCGGGGCGTCGAGCGCGGCGAGGAGCGAGAGCCCGGCGGGGGTGATCTGGCAGAGCACCTGCCGCCGGTCGGGCGTCGAACGCTCGCGCACCACGTGTCCGGCGCTCTCGAGCTTGTCGAGCAGCCGTGTGATCCCGGCCGCCTCCTCGATCATCCGATCACGGATGGCGAGGGTCGGCAGACCCGCTTCGCCGGCGCCGCGCAGGATGCGCAGGACGTTGTACTGCTGGACGGTGATGCCGCTCCGCTCGACGACCTGCGCCGTGACACGCTGAACGACGGCGGCCGTGCGCAGCACGCTCAGCAACGCTTCATGCGCCGGGGATTGAAAGGGCCGAGTCTGCTTGAGCTCCTCGCGGAGCGCACTCGTCTGGGTAGGCATCGGGGACTGGGCTCACGATGGTCGCGGATGACACTATGTACGTGAGAATTGCCCCGAACGCCAGTAAGACGGGAGGAGCGGACGAGCGGAGGAGCGGAACTGCCATCGACGTAATGCCGCTCGTCCGTTCATCCGCTCACCCGCTCATCCGGCAGCAGTTCAGAACGACAGCCGGACGCCGGCGCTGAAGGCGAAGCTCTGCGTGGTGTTCGTGCCGACGTTCAGGTAGGTCGCCTGCTGAAGATCGAACTGACCGATGTAGTCCTTCGCCATCACCCGAACACCGACCCCGCGCCCGACCGACACGTCGGCGCCCAGTCCGACGTTGGCCGCGAAGTTGGTGGAGGAGGTGGTGATGAATGACTGGGTGATGTCGTAGCGCATCGCGCCGGCGCCGGCCTGGACGAACGGCGTCATCGCCGTGCCGCTCATGGTCGTGAGGGGCAGCGCGAGCTCGAGCCCGGCGTCGAACATCTGCACGCGGCTCTGCGCCAGCGAGACGCCGCCGAGGATCGGCACGCCCGCCTGGATGTCGCTCGAGGCGGTGGCGACGTTGCCGATGAGCGAGAGGTTCGGCGCGAGCTTCATCCCGAGCTGTGCGCCGAACACCGGCGCGGGCGCGTTCGTCACCGACGTGCCCAGCGGGCCGCTCAGGTAGTCGCCGAAGAACATGTAGCCGACGTACGGGGTGGCCTGAAAGGCCGTGTTCGTGGCGAGGGACGAGGCGCTGCGGGATTGGGCGGCGGCGAGCACGGGGGCGGTCGCGAGGAGGGCCGCGGCGAGCACGATAGGACTGCGCATGGAAGTCTCCGGAAGGGTCGCCACGGGTGGTGGGGGTGGCGGAGTCGAGCAAGGCAGGCGTGGTGCCCGTGCGCGCCGGTGCGGATCGCGATAGCTAAGTCGCAAACCCGCAACACCTTGGCGATCCACGCCCGCGCGGCGGTCGGCATGCGATGTCCCCGGAGGAGGACGCGGCGCTCACCCCGGGCGAGGACGATTCGCCCCGTGCCGGGCGCGGGTTATGTTCAGGCTCGTTCACGATCTCCGTGCACTCCCATGACATCAATGAGCGCCGTCTCGACCGACCTCGACGCGTACCTGAGCACCCACGACGCGCGCATCCAGCGCGAGCTGTTCGACCTGCTGCGCATCCCGAGCGTGAGCGCGCGGTCGGAGCACGACGCCGACACGGCTCGCGCCGCCGAGTGGGTCGCGCAGTCGCTGCGCGACGCGGGACTCGAGGCATCGGTGCACCCGACCGGCGGTCATCCGGTGGTGGTCGGTGAGTGGCGCGGTGCGGGCGCGGGCGCGCCGACGGTGCTCGTGTACGGACACTACGACGTCCAGCCAGCGGAGCCGCTCGAGCTGTGGACGTCGCCAGCGTTCGAGCCGACGATCCGCGACGGCAAGCTGTTCGCACGCGGCTCGGTGGACGACAAGGGACAGCTGTTCCTGCACGTGAAGGCGCTGGAGGCGCACCTCAAGGCGCGCGGCAGGCTGCCGGTGAACGTCATCGTGCTGGCCGAAGGCGAGGAAGAGGTGGGAAGCGAGCATCTGGCGGGCTTCATCGAGGCCAATGCAGCAAGGCTTCAGGCCGACGCCGTCGTGATCTCCGATTCGGCGATGTTCGCGCCCGGCCTCCCGAGCATTCTGTCCTCGCTGCGCGGCCTCGCGTACTTCCAGATCGACGTGCAGGGTCCCGCCCAGGACCTGCATTCGGGGAGCTACGGCGGCGCCGTGGTGAACCCGGCGATGGCGCTGGCGCGCATCCTCGCGACGATGCACGACGCCGACGGCCGCATCGCCATCCCCGGCTTCTACGATGCGGTCCACGCATGGGACGCACGCGTGCTCGAACAGATGCGCGGCCTTCCCTTCGACGAGGAGCACTTCCGTGCCGAAGCGGGGTCGCCGGCGCTTGGAGGCGAGAAGGGTTACACCGTGCTCGAGCGACTGTGGACACGCCCCACCTGCGAAGTGAACGGACTGCTGAGCGGCTACACCGGCGAGGGGGCGAAGACGGTGTTGCCGGCGAAGGCGATGGCGAAGGTGAGCTGTCGTCTCGTCCCCGATCAGGATCCGGCTGCCATCGAGGCGCTGATGAAGGCGCACGTCGCGCGCGTCGCCCCGAAGGGGGTGACGGTGACGGTGACCCATCTGCATGGTGGACGTCCATGGCGCGCCGAGCTGGCCGGTCCGCTCTTCGACGCCGCGCGGCGTGCGCTCGCCGCGGCCTTCGGCAGGGAGCCGGTGATCACGGGCGAGGGTGGATCGATCCCGGTGGTCGGAGATTTTCAGCGGATCCTGGGCGCGCCGGTGCTGCTCGTGGGGTTCGGGCTGCCCGGTGAGAACGCGCATGCGCCGGACGAGTGGATGAGCGTCGAGAACTTCACGAAGGGGATGCGCGCGATCGCGGCGCTCTGGGACGAGCTGGGGACGAGCACCGGGCGCACCAAATGAACTCCTGGAGGCGATAACATGGCCAAGCTCACGGCGACCGAGTGGATCTGGCGTGACGGCGAGTTCGTCGCGTGGCAGGATGCCACCGTGCACGTGCTCGCCCACTCGATGCAGTTCGGGTCGTCTGTGTTCGAGGGGGTGCGCTGCTACGACACGCCGCAGGGGCCGGCGATCTTCCGGCTCGAGGACCATCTGCAGCGCCTGATCAACTCCTGTCGGATCTACCGCATGGAGGTGCCGTACGGCGTGGACGAGCTGGTGGCGGCCTGCTGCGAGCTCGTCGAGCGCAACGGGCTGCGATCGTGCTACATCCGGCCGATGGTCCTGCGCGGCTTCGGCGCGGCAGGCATGGTGCCCTTCGACAGCCCGGTCGAGGTCTACCTGCCGTGCTGGCCATGGGGCACCTACCTCGGCGAGGGCGCGCTGGAGAACGGCGTCGACACCTGCGTCTCGAGCTGGCACCGCGTCGCGCCGAACACCATTCCGAGCATCGCCAAGGTGGCCGGCAACTATCTCGGCGGACAGCTCATCAAGATGGAGGCGCTGGCCAACGGATTCGACGAGGCGATCGCGCTCGGCACCGACGGGATGGTGAGCGAAGGCTCGGGGCAGAACGTGTTCGTCGTGCACAAGGGTGTGGTCTACACCACGCCGCTCAACGGCACCCTGCTGCCCGGCATCACGCGCGAGAGCATCATGACCCTGGCGCACGACGCGGGGCTCGAGGTGCGCGAGCAGCCGCTCCAGCGCGAGATCCTGTACACCGCGGACGAGATCTTCCTCACCGGCACCGCGTCGGAGGTGACGCCGGTGCGGAGCGTGGATCGCATCAAGGTCGGTACGGGCCGCGCCGGCGAGGTGACGAAGCAGCTCCAGCGGACCTTCCTCGACCTGGTGCACGGGAGGATCGAGGATCGGCATGGGTGGCTCACCTTCGTGCACGCCGAGCGGGCCAGCGCGAAGTA
>JABFYH010000059.1 GCA_013361335.1 Gemmatimonadaceae bacterium
CTGCTCCCGCGGCTCGGTCGCCGGGACGACGATGAGCGGCGAGGGGGCGGGGCGGGGTGGCGCGTTCGCGGGCGGCGCGGCGCAGGCTGCCGCGAGGAGGATCCAGGCCCAGCGGACCGGGAAGGTCGGTCGCATCATGATCGTCCGGGTGGCGAGACCGGAGGCAGACGCCGAGGCCGCGGAAAGGTTAATCCGCGGACCTCTCAGCTTGCGTCTGGGCCGCGGGTTCGTCTAGGTATGAGAGGCGCCGGCCGCGCCTCCGCCCCGCCGGCCGCTCCCTCCCCGCCCGCCGTTGATCAGTCCCACTCTCCTCGCCGACGACTTCGCTCGTCAGCTCCCATACGAGGATCTCCTGACCTCGGCGCAGGACGCGCTGGCGCAGGGTCGAATCGTCGTCTGGTCGCTCCTGCCCGACGGCATGGAGGCGATCCGTCGCGACCTCGGAGACACCCGCGCCGACGCGCTGGTGCGCGAGCTCATGCTGTTCGTGCGCCGAAATCTGCGCGGCACCGACGCGATCGCCGCTGATGGCGACGAGCTGATCGTGCTGCTCGACGCACCCGGGTTGGTTTCCGAAGCGGTGGCCCAACGGCTGCTCGCGGCGACGCGCACCCACGTCTTCTCCGGTGGCGCCTCCGATCGCTCGCTCCGTCTCACATTGTCGGTGGGAATCGGCTGTGCCCCCGAGCACGGGACCACGGCCGCTTCGCTGATCGCCGCGGCGCGCGACGCCCGTGCGATCGTTGGCCGCGACGGGCTCGCCTTCGCGCTCGCCGGTCGTCGCAGCACCCTCGACGTGGGGCGGTTCGTGGGGCGGACCGAGCAGCTCACACAGCTCACCGACGCCCTCGACGACATGGTGCGCGGCGTGAGCCACGTGGTGGCGGTCACCGGCGAAACCGGCGTCGGGACGAGCGCCCTGGTGCGGACCCTCGAGCCCGAGGTCCGCATGCGGGGCGGATCGCTCGTGCTGGCAGCGTGCCGCGAGGGAACGCACGACGCACCATATGCGCTGTGGTGCGCCGTGCTGCGCGCCGTCCGCCGCCTTCCGGTGAAGAGCACCCGCGTCTGGCGCGAGCTGCCTTCGCTCGACCCCACGCTGGAACGCGCCGAGGATGACGCGCCGCGCGGCCGCAGCAAGATCCGCCTGCTCGAGGAGCTCGCGGACTTCCTGCGACTGGGCGCGCAGCAGCGCCCGCTGCTCCTGCATCTGGAAGAGCTTCAGTGGATCGACGCCGCGTCGTGGGACGCGCTCGAGTATCTGATCCCGCAGCTCGAGAGCGAGCGGATCATGTTCACGCTGAGCTTCCGGACGGGCGAGGAGTACGATGACGCGGCCGAGCGCTGGGCGCGGATCGCCACGAGGCCGCGGCATCAGGAGCTCCCGCTCACCCGGCTCACGCGCGACGATGTGAAGCGCTGGCTGGAGGCCGCGATGCGCGGCGAGGAGGTCGGACGCGACCTGTTGGCCTACGTGTACCGGCAGACCGAGGGCAACCCACTGCTCCTCACGCATCTGTTGCGCGACCTGGAAGAGAGCGGCCACATCGAGTTCGACGGCGTGCGTTGGCAGTGGAGTCCGGTGGCGAGCCTCCCGCCGCAGGCCTCGCTCGAGCACCTCCTCGCTCGCCGGATCGACCGGCTGCCGCCGGCGGCCCGGGCGGTGCTCGAGGCCACCGCCGTGCTCGCGCACGAATGCGACGAGGAGCTTCTCGCGCAGATGACCATGCTGCCGCTGGAGGACGCAGTGGAAGGCCTGGCGCGTCTGCTTGCGGCCGAGCTGCTGGCGCCGACGTTCGAGCGCGTGCGGGGCGGGTTCGCCTTCGCCCACGAGGAGGTGGCGCGCGCGACGCGCGCGCTCCTCGCCCCAGAACGTCTTGCCGCGTTGCACGCGCGCGCCGCCGAGCTGCTCGCCCGCCGCTCCACCGCCTCGGTCACCGAGGTCGCGATGCATTACGCGGCTGCGGGTGAGGAGCGAAGCGCGCACGAATATTCGCTGCTTGCCGCGGACCAGGCGCTCGCGCTCTACGAGAACGGCGCGGCGTCCACCCACCTGGCGGCCGCCGCCCGCACCGCGCCCTCCGATCAGGCCCTGGCCGAGGTGCGCGTCCGCATGGCGTCGATCGCCGAGGGCGCGGGCCGGTACGAAGAGGCGGAGGCGCTTTGCGAGCAGGCGCTCGCCTACTACGAGGCGCGCGGCGAGCAGCTGCTCGCGCTTCGGGTGAAGCGCACGCGGATGATGGTGCGTATCCAGCGTGGCCAATCGGCCCGCGACACCCTCGACGCGCTGCTCGAGCTGGAGCGCGAAGCGCGCGAGGCGAACGCGTCGCCCGAGCGCGCCGCCATCCTCCTCCTCATCTCGCAGACGCACTGGCGACTCGGCGATCCGCTGGCGTCGCACCGGGTCGCGGAAGAATCGCTGGAGATCGCCGAGCGGGTGGGTGATCGGTTGCTGATCGCCGACGCGTGCATCCGGTGCGGGCTGACGGTGCAGTTCGCCGACGCGGCGCGCGCGCGGACGCTGTACCTCCGTGCGCTCGAGATCTCGACGCAGCTCGGCGACATCCTGCGCCGGGTGCGCTGCCTGATCAACCTGAGCATCATGGAGCTGATCGAGAGCAACTGGGACGAGTCGCGCGCGGCGGCCCAGTCGGCGATCGACGAGGCCCGGACCGCGGGGCTCACGGAGATGTGGGGTCACGCGGCGCTGAACCTCGGTGTGACCGAGGCGCGGATCGGCGAGTATGACACTGCGGCGGAGCATCTCGGCCAGGCGCTCCAGCTGTGTGCGGCGGTGCAGAACAGCCAGCTCCAGCTCTACGCGACCTACAACATCGCGCATCTGGAGCGCGACCGGGGGCGGCACCGGCAGGCGGGGGACACCTACGAGCTGGTGGTGGCCCTGGCGGAGCGGATCGGGCAGGCGGAGGTGCAGGCGGGGGCGCGTGCGGGGTATGGTCTGGCGCAGCTGCAGGGGGGGCACGAGGGCGCGGCTCGCGAGGCGGCGGCTCGGGTCCGGGAGTTCCTGGATTCGCGACCGGACTGGTTTCAGGGCCGGGAGCTGGCGGAGGCGCTGCTGCTCCGGTTGAAGCGGCTGGACGGTGGGGTGACGGAGATGCCGCGGATGTTCGAGCGGGCGATCGCGCTGGCCGACACTACAGATGTTTACGCGGCGGCGGTGCTGACGGCGGAGTTCTGGGAAGACATCCATCCGTTGGCGCCCGATCTCATGGAAGGGGCGGCTCGGCGATACGGCACCAGACCGGAAGTGCTGGGCAACCCGAAGATCAGGGACCGCTTCGCTGTACTATTATTTGACAGTAAATCCACTATTGACCGATCCTGACGGGTTCGGTAGACTGTATCCACATCGGAGACCAGGGGCGCCGCCGCAGCTGGCGGGGCTGAAAGGAAGGGTCTCCCTCAAACCGTTCGAGTGCTTGCCGCCAGCGATCGGCGGGTGCGCCCGGACGCTCACCGCGTCTCGCGGGGTTGCTCATGCGTCGCAATTACTGGGTCGTCGTCGCCAGTGCCCTCGTCATCGGCGTCCTGACCGGGTGCTCTGAGAATACCGTCGTCGCCCCCGCCGCTGCGTCGAGGACGGCGCCGGCGTCGACGATGTTTGCCCCCTCTGCCCGCCCCCAGCTGTCGCTGTCCGGGAACAGCGTGCAGAACGGGGTCACGCAGTTCACGGTGAACGCGTCCGGCGGGACGTTCTACGTCGGCAACCATGCCGTCTACTTCCCCGGGCGCAGCATCTGCGATCCCGCCACCAGCAGCTACGGCGATGGCGAGTGGGATGCGCCGTGCAAGCCGCTCAACCGTCCGCTGACCATCACGGCGCGCCTGAGCACGGCGAACGGGGTCCAGGCGGTCGACTTCTCGCCCTCGATCCGCTTCGTCCCGTCGGACAATCCGGCTCGCTGGGTGTGGATCTTCATGTACACGCCGGATGCGCGTAGCGCGACGGACCTGTCGAAGTTCGCCATTCTCTTCTCGCCCTCGCTCGGCGCGATGCCGGTGAACGATGCGCTCACCGACCCGACGCTGCGCACCTACGTCGACACGCGGGCTGGCGTGTCGTACCGCCGGATCAAGCACTTCACCGGCTACTCGGTGGGCGCGGGCTTCACGGACACTCCGACAGACTCCGGGACGGCCACGTTCTCGCCGGCACCGTAAGGCAGGCGATCCACCTCTCACATGAAGAACGCGTCCGCTCTCGGGTGGACGCGTTCTTCATGTCAGGGCCCCACTTCCCCGGATGCCGGCGTGTCGATTCCTTTCGCGCGTGCCACCGCTGCCGTCGTTTTATCCGCGCCTCGCGTGAGCGAGCGGTCGCTGTCGCCCGCGCGCGTGGTCCCCGCCTGGGTGGTCAGCGGGGTCGTGTCCGGCACGATTGCCGGCGCCGCGGTGCTCGGCCTTCTGATCGGCATCGGACGCCGCGCCGGCACGGCGTGGCGTCCGATCAATGCGGCGGCGTACGCAGTCCTCGGCGCGCAGGCCGACGGCGTGTGGAGTTATCACGGAAGTGTGACGCCGATGGGGGGTCTGGTGGTTCTTGTGATGAGCGTGGTGGCTGGACTCGCCACCGCGCGAATTGCCCCACCATTTCGCACATTGCACGTCGCGGCGGCAGCGGCAGGTGTCGCCCTCTTCGGGTATCTCCTCCACCTCCATGTCGTCGCGAGAACGCCGGGCGGCCTCGCAGACCTGCTTACGGTGGGTGAATTGCGGGCATTGTATCTGACGCTCGGCATTGCACTGGTCGCTGGTATGCGCTTTGCCTTTTCCACCAGGGCGACGACGCTCGATTGAGGGCGCTGTGCGCGGATGTCGGCGAGGAACTTTGCAGGAACGGTCGTGTTCGATGATGGGCCGGCAGCATCGCTGTCCGGTGCAATCGTCACCATCGAACGTGCCCGTCGTGGGACAGGCGAACGCAGAGCAGGACTTCTTTCAGGAGGGGGCATGGACATCCTCGTGATGCTCGAGGAAAACCCCGATCACTCGCCGGTGCTCGCGCACGTGAACTCCGTTCCGTCACCTCTCGCCACCGAACGTCCGGCGCGCGACATCGTGACCCTGTACGGAGTGCCGAACGCCGAGACGCTGGCGCTGGCGCTGGCGGCGGCGGTGGAATCGCACCGGACGGGGGAAGGGCACAACAATGTGGACGCGATCCGTCATCTCGGCGTCTCCAACGAGCGTGGCGCGATCGGCGACGCGGCCTGGCGCGACCTGGGCACCGGAGAGCTGGTCACCCGCGACCTCGAGATCCCGCTCGAGATCCTGCAGGGGACGGCCACCCAGCTGCTGAGCGAGTGTGGGCAGCTGATCCGCCGCCTGGTCGCCGGTCTCTCGATGCCCGACTGGCCGGAGGGCGCGCGGCGCAACATCACGATCTCCCTGGGTCCGGTGATGGGCCTGGCGGCCCCGGTGCTCGCCCCCCTGGAGTCGATGCTCGACCGGCTCCGTGAAGGCGACGCGATGGCCTACGACTACGAGGGCGACTGACACGATCCTTTCCGTCAGAGGTTTGAAGGGCCCGTCCACGGACGGGCCCTTCGCATTTCCATGAGTCGGGATGGGGGTCGCAAGATGGGGCGCGCACCGCTGCTTTACTCTTGCGAATCTCGATCGGGCTGGCGCTCGCTGTTGATGGTGCTCGCGCGTGCACGGAAACGACCGAAACAGCAGAAGGGGCGGATTGAGCTGGATGTTCGATCCGCCGCTTCTGGTGGTTTCGCCCCTGCCGTGCGTGCCGTTACAAGATGCCAGCCCTCCGACAGCGCGTGCGAGCAAAGGAGCGATGCCGGCGTGGTCGTGGCAGCCTGGCGGGCCATCAGGGCTCCGACAGCCAGTACGACCGATCTGCGTCGATGATGGAGCAGTTCAATTGCTGTTCGCTCGTGCGACCGGCGAGTCCGAGCAGCCCGACCCTCTGAACAGGCGGCCGACCCTGCTTGACACCCCGGCCCTCCCGCCACATCTCTCTGGTGACCGCAGGAGGTGGGGCCATGCCACGGCTCTTCACTCGCCACTCGCTCGCCGGAGGACCCGGCGGGGAGCGCGTGTTCACGGACGACGTAGGGCGCCGCAGGAGCGCCGCGCTGACGCAGCGCGACGCCCCGTGCGGCGCCCTTGTGCGTCGCCCCCCGAGTGCGTGGCACCGCGTCAGCCCACCCGACGGCACACTCCCATAGCCGGACGGAGGTACGCGAATGCGAGAGTATCGGGGATCGGCGATCCGGAACATCGCGGTGGTCGGACACGGGGCGAGCGGCAAGACCAGTCTGGTCGATGCGCTCGCCTTCGTGTCCGGATCCAGTAAACGTCACGGCAGCATCAGTGACGGCACCACCCTCACCGACACCGCGCCAGAAGAGATCGAGCGCGGCTACTCCATCGGCCTCGGCTGCGCACACGCCGAATGGATGGACTCCAAGATCAACCTCCTCGACACACCGGGCTTCCTGGACTTCCAGGGCGATGCCGTCGGCGGGCTGGCAGCGGCCGACGGGGCACTCTGCGTCGTGAGCGCCACCGCCGGCGTGGAGGTCGGCACCGAGCGGATGTTCCGTGAGGCAGTCGCGCGCCGCGATCCGGTGCTCTTCGTCGTCACGATGATGGACAAGGAGCACGCCGACTTCGACGCGATCTATCACCAGATCAAGACGCAGCTCACGGCGAAGGTCATCCCGATCGAGGTGCCGGTCGGCCAGGGCGCCGACTTCCACGGCATCGTCAACCTGTTCGACAAGCGGGCGCACGTCTACGCGCGCGGCGCCCGGAGCGGCGCCTACGAGGAGACCGACGTCCCCGACGACGTGCGCCCGCAGTTCGACCGCTACTACGCCGAGCTGATCGAGACGATCGCCGCCACCGACGACACGCTGCTCGAGCGCTACCTCAACGGAGAGGAGATCGGGCGCGACGAGGCGATCGGCGCGATGAAGGAAGCGATGAAGCGGATGGAGCTCTTCCCGCTCTTCTGCGTCTCCTCCACGCTGAACTACGGCACGCGCGCCGTGCTCTCGACGATCGTCGAGCTCATGCCGAGCGCGTACGAGATGGAGGAGCTCCACGCCTTCACCGGCGCCGAGGGGAGCCAGACCGTCCAGATCCACGCCGACGACGACGCTCCCTTCGCCGCCCTGGTGTTCAAGACCCAGAGCGAGCCCCACGTGGGGGACGTGACCCTCTTCCGCATCCTCTCCGGCGCGGCCCGCAACGGCGACGAGGTCTACAACGCGACCCGCGACGCGACGGAGAAGCTCAACCACCTGGCCGTCCCGCTGGGACGCGAGCGCCTCGAGGTGCCCTGCCTGCACGCGGGCGACATCGGCTGCGTGGCGAAGCTGCGGAACACCCACACCAACGACACCCTGTCCACCCGCGCGCATCCGGTCCGCCTGCCGGCGATCGCCTTTCCAACGCCGCTGGTGCAGATGGCGATCCATCCGACGAACCGCGTCGACGAGGAGAAGCTGCAGGCGGGGCTCCATCGGCTGCACGAGGAAGACCCGTCGTTCGAGATGGAGTACAACCCCGAGACCCATGAGACGCTGGTGGCGGGGCTGGGCGAGCGGCACCTCGAGGTCGCGCTGGCGAAGCTGAAGCGGAAGTTCGGCGTGGCCGCGGAGGTGACCAAGCCGAAGATCGCCTATCGCGAGACGATCCGGAATCGCGCCGAGGGGCAGGGGCGCCACAAGAAGCAGTCGGGGGGCCGCGGCCAGTTCGGCGATTGCTGGGTGCGCATCGCGCCCGCGGAACGGGGGGACGGCATCGTGTTCGAGGATCGGATCGTCGGCGGCGCGATCCCGAGCAAGTTCATCCCGGCGGTGGAGAAGGGAATCCACGAAGCGGCCGAGCGCGGCGTGCTGGCGGGATTCCCGCTGGTCGACTTCCAGGTGGAGCTGTTCGACGGCTCGTATCACACCGTGGACTCGAACGAGATGTCGTTCAAGATGGCCGGCATCCAGGCCTTCAAGGCGGTCGCGCCGAAGTGTCGCCCCGTCCTGCTGGAGCCGCTCGACGAGCTGGAGATCGTCACGCCCGAGGAATCGCTCGGCGACGTGCTCGGTGACCTGTCCGCGCGCCGCGGGCAGATCCTCGGCACCGATTCTCCCGCCGATCTCCCCGGCACGCGCGTGCGCGCGGTCGTGCCGCAGGCCGAGCTGCATCTCTACGCGAGCGCGCTCCAGTCGATGACCCATGGCCGCGCGGTGTTCCATCGGCACTTCCGCGGCTACGAGGAGATGCCGCCGGAGGCCGCACAGCGCGTCGTGGCCGAGGTGACGAAGGAGCAGCAGGGACAGCAGGCACACTGAGCGCGCGCGCTCGACGATGGGGCGTCGGGGGGAATCCCTCGGCGCCCCGCCGTGTTTCTGCTCTCGACCGACGCTATATTCCGGCCTCGCCGCAGCGCCGGACCTGGACCCGCACGTCGTGCCGACTCTGGACCCAACCGAACTCCCGGAAGGCTTCTGCGACATCGTCGGGCGCGGGCGCATGGGCGAAGCGCTCGCCAGCGCGCTGGCCGCCGCGGGGGTGCCGGTGCGCGGTCCGCTCGGCCGCGGTGCCGATGGCGCCGACGCCGCCGTCGTGCTGCTGTGCGTTCCGGACCGCGAGATCGGCGCTGCCTCGGCGGCGCTCGTTCCCGGATGCCTCGTCGGGCACGTGAGCGCGTCGGCGCCGCTCGAGCTGCTGGCGCCGCACGAGCGCTTCTCACTGCATCCCCTGCTGAGCGTCGTCGGTGTGGGCGCGCCCTTCGCGGGAGCGGTCTGCGCCGTGGACGGGAGCACGCCGCGAGCGTTGGCCGTCGCGTTCGCCCTCGCGGCCAAGCTCGAGATGCGGGCACGCGTGGTTCCGGCGGCGGAGCGTCCGCTCTACCATGCCGCGGCGTCGGCGGCGTCGAACTTCCTCGTGACGGTGGAAGATCTGGCGGAGCAGCTGGCGCAGCGGGTCGGGCTGGATCGGTCGGCGCTCGTTCCGCTCGTGCGAGCGACGGTGGACAACTGGGCGAGCGCCGGCGCGCGGTCGCTCACCGGCCCGATCGCGCGCGGCGACGAAGAGACGGTCGCCCGGCAGCGCGCGGCGGTCGTGAGCTCGGCGCCAGGGCTGCTGCCCCTGTGGGATGCGCTCACGGCGGCCACCCGCGCTGTCGCGGCCAGGCCCGCGGGGGAGGCCCGGTCGTGATCCTCGTGCGGACGATCGTCGAGCTGCGCAGCGCGATCGCGGGGGCGCGGGGGCGCGGGTCGCCGGTGAGCCTCGTGCCGACGATGGGCGCGTTCCACGAGGGCCATGTCTCGCTCATGCGCCGCGCGAGCGAGGAGGGTGGGCTCAGCGTCGTCTCGCTCTTCGTGAACCCGGCGCAGTTCAACGACCCGTCGGATCTCGAGCGCTATCCGCGCGACGAGGCGCGCGACGCGCGCCTGGCGGAGGACGCCGGCGCCGACATCCTGTTCGCTCCGCCCGTGAGCCAGGTGTATCCGCCCGGCTTCTCCTCGTCGGTCGAGGTGCGAGGGGTGTCGGCCCCGCTCGAGGGCGCGGTGCGCGGCGTCGAGCATTTTCGCGGCGTGGCCACGGTGGTGACGAAGCTGTTCAACATGGTCCAGCCGGACGTCGCCTTCTTCGGTCAGAAGGATGCCCAGCAGGCGCTCCTCATCCGGCGCCTCGTGCGCGACCTGGACATGCCGGTCCGCGTGGAGGTGTGCCCCACCGTGCGCGAGGGCGATGGACTGGCGATGTCGAGCCGCAACGTGCTGCTGGCGCCGGGCGACCGCGAACGGGCGCCGGCGCTCTATCGCGCGCTCACGGCGGTGGAGCGTGCCGTCGCCGGCGGGGTGCACCATCCCGACGAGGCGCTGGCCGCAGGAACGCGAGTGCTCACCGAGGCGGGGATCGTTCCCGAATACTTCGCCGCCGTCTCCACCGACACGTTGGCCCCGGTACGCCGGATCACCGGCGAGACGCTCATCGCGATCGCGGCGCGATTCGGCGCGGTGCGTCTGATCGACAACGTGCTGGTGCGTCCGGCCGAGCGGCGGGGCTGATGCGATCCGTCGGCGCGGCCGCGCTGCCCTCGCTCGCCGCGCTGAGCGCCGCGGGCAAGCCGATCGTGATGCTCACGGCTTACGACTACCCGTCGGGTCGGGTCGCGGAGGAGGCGGGGGTGGACGTCGTGCTCGTGGGCGACTCCGCGGCGATGACCGTGCTCGGCTACGACACGACCCGCGCCATCTCGGTCGACGAGCTCCTCGTGCTGACGCGCGCGGTGCGGCGTGCCGTGACGACCATTCCACTCGTGGGCGATCTCCCCTTCGGCAGCTACGAGGAGAGCGACGAGCGCGCGGTATCGACCGCGCGGCGGTTCGTCGACGAGGCGGGGTGCGACGCGGTGAAGCTGGAGGGAGCGGGGCCGATGGCCTCCCGCGTGCGCGCGATCGTGTCGGCGGGGATTCCGGTGATCGGGCACGTCGGGCTGCTGCCGCAGTCGGTGCTGTCGGCGGACGGCTATCGTGCGCGTGGACGAGACACCGAGCAGGCCCTCGCGATCATCGCCGAGGCGGAGGATCTGGTCCGCGCCGGGTGTGCGGCGCTGGTGGTCGAGGCGGTGCCCTCGGAGATCGGGGAGCTGATCAGCGCCCGCGTCGACGTGCCGGTGATCGGCATCGGGGCGGGAAGCGCGACGAGTGGTCAGGTGCTCGTCTACCACGACCTGCTGGGCCTGGGCGAGGGGCACGTGCCACGCTTCGTGCGCCGGTACGCCGATGGGCGGGCGACGCTCGTCGATGCGGTCCGCCGCTGGGCCGCCGACGTCCGGAGCGGCGCCTTTCCGTCGAAGGACGAAGGATACGGCATGCCGGCGGATGCGCTGGCGGCTGTTCGGAAAAGTCTCGCGAAAACCGTAAACCGTGATTCGTGATCCGTGAACGGTGAACCGTAACGACGAAGGGCACACCGGACGCAGTCCGATGTGCCCTTCACGCCTTCAGACGCCTCTACGGTTCACCGTTCACCGTTCACCGCTCACGGCAAGCGGTTCACCCGTTCATCGACTTTCTCTGGCGGGCAGCCCGGCTCTTCTTCACCGTCTTGCCGACCGCGATCGGGACGACGTCGTCCGCTTCCGCGGCGACGCCGGGGGCGGCGTCGGGGACCACCGTGCGCGGCTGCTTGTAGCTGAAGCGCTTCCCCTCGTAGTTGCGGAAGACGACCTCGTCGTCCGTGATCTCCTCGACGTACTCGGGGAGGAGCGGCACCTTGCCGCCGCCGCCCGGCGCGTCGATGACGAACTGCGGGACGGCGAGCCCCGACGTCCAGCCGCGCAGCGCCTGCATGATCTCGAGCCCCTTCTGCACCGTGGTGCGGAAGTGCTCACCGCCGGCCACCTGATCCGCCATGTAGATGTAATACGGCCGCACGCGCGCCTTCAGCAGCTCGTGCATCAGCTTCATCATCACCTTGGGGTCGTCGTTCACCCCCTTGAGCAGCACCGTCTGGCAGCCAAGCGAGACGCCGGCGCGGCTGAGGCGGTCGAGCGCGGCCACCGAGGCGGGGGTGAGCTCGCTCGGGTGATTGAAGTGCGTGTTCATGAAGATCGGGTGGTACTTCTGCACCATCTCGCAGAACTCCGGCGTCACGCGCTCGGGGAGATGCGAGGTGATGCGGCTTCCCAGGCGGATGATCTCGATGTGCGGGATCGCGCGCAGCCGCTGGAGGATGTACTCCAGCCGCGAATCGCTCAGCATCATCGGGTCGCCGCCCGAGAGGATGACGTCGCGGATCTCGGGGTGCGCCGCGAGATACTGGAACGCCGACTCGTACTCCTTGAGCGAGATCTTCTCCGGATCCCCGACCTTGCGCCGCCGCGTGCAGAAGCGGCAGTAGCTCGCGCACACCGGGCTGACGAGAAAGAGCGCGCGGTCCGGATAGCGGTGCGTGATGTTCGGGACCGGCGAGTCGCCGTCCTCGTCCAGCGAGTCGATCACGCCGTCCACGATCTCGAGCTCCTGGACGGTGGGGATGAACTGGTTCCAGTTCGCGTCCCCGACCTCGCGGATCTGGGAGAGCGACTCGCGCGTGATGCGCATCTGGAAGTTGTCGAACGCCGGCTGCAGCGCCGCGACGTCGATCTCGCGTTCGGCCACCTCCTCACCGAACCGCTCGGCCACGTAGGATCGAAGTTCCTCGAGCGTGCTGATGCTCTCGTCCTTCAGAACTTTCTGCCAGTCACTCATCGCGTTGCTGCTCCGCCGTCTCGTGTGGTGAGGCGTGTAGTGAGAAGAATCCGATCGTCCGCCGGGGCGTAGAAGTCGCGCACGCGGGCTGCCTCGGCGTAGCCGCTGCGGGCGTAGAACTGTCTGGTGGCCGCGTAGTCCGCCCGCGACGACGTCTCGACCACGAGGAGGCGGCCGCCGCGGGCGACGAGCTGCTGCTCGACGTCGCGCACGAGCGCGCGGCCGATGCCGCGACCCTGGACGGCGGGATCCACGGCGAGCCAGTAGAGATCATAGGTGCCGTCGGTCGCCGGGGTGGCGCCGAAGCAGGCGTAGCCGACCAGCCGCTCCTCCTCGAACGCGCCCACGAACTCGTAGTCCGTGGAGTCGTCCGCGTCCGAAGCGGGTGCGGCGAGTGCGGCCTGGCTCGCGTCGAACAGCGCGAGCGCCACCGCCACCTCGTCGGCGTTGAACGCACCGGTCTCCACGAGCAGCTCGCCGAGTCGTCCACGGTGATCGGGGCGGAGCCGAGCGATGTGCATCGCCGCTACGCCTCGCCCGCGAAGAGGTCGAGCGCGGCCGGTGGCTCCGTGGCCACGCCCGAGAGACGCTGGGCCAGCGCCCACCGCTCGGCCGTCGTCACGCCGTCGCGCGAGCGGTGCAGCCCGAGCTCGCAGATCTGACGCACGAGGGCGCCGTACTCGATGCCGGCCACGCGTGCCATGCGCGCCAGGCCGGCGTCCGGGGCGAGGTCGGGGTTCGCGTTCACCTCGAGGATCCACGGGCGGCCGCGCTCGTCGATGCGCATGTCCACCCGTCCGTATCCCGAGCCGCCGACCAGCCGCCATGCGGCGATGGCGACGCGACGGAGCTGGGTGGCCACTGCTGCCGGGAGCCGCGCCGGACAGCGCGGCGCCGAGCCGATGTCCTCGTCCGACCCGGTCTCCCACTTGGACTTGTAGGTCACGATGCGCCACATCCCCTTCGGCATGCGACCGAAATCGATCTCGGCGATCGGGAGCACGCCGTCGCCGAGGATGCCGACGTTGACCTCGCGGCCTTCGACGTAGCGCTGGACCAGCACTTCATCCCACCGCTCGAGCATGGCGCCGACCCGTTCGGTGAGCTGGCGAGTCGTCCGCACGACCGACCGCTGCTCGACGCCGATGGACGCATCCTCGGCGGCGGGCTTGCAGATCGCGGGGAAGCCGACCGACGGAATGGCGCCGCCGCGTCGGACGACCGCGAACTTGGGGACGGGGAGGCCGGCCCGCTCCAGCGCGCCGTTGACGACGTGCTTCCGCAGGCAGAGCGACGTCGTCCAGCTCGAGCTCCCGCTATAGGGGATGTCGAGCAGCTCGAGCACGGAGATCACCGGCGGCTCGAGCGCGGCCACGCCGTCGATCGACTCGCAGAGGTTGAAGACGAGGTCCACGCGCGCGCGCCGGAGCCGGTCGATCCAGCGGGCGTCCGGGCTGGCGGGGATGCGCACGATCTCGTTGCCTTCGCTCGCCAGCTCGGCGGCGACGGCGTCGACGGTGCCGGTGATGAGCTGGTCGGGCGACGCGGCGCTCAGCCCGTCGTAGAGGATGCCGATCTTCACGCGCGGCCTCCCTCGAGCGGCACGCCATGGCGCGCCGCGGCCGCCTGGAGGCAGGCGCCGATCAGGGCGTCGTAGTCGAGCCCCGCGGCGCGCGCCGCCTTGGGGAGACACGAGTTGTCCGACGGATCGGGGAGAATCCCGGGGAGTGGATTGACTTCGACGACCGTCGGGCGCCCCGCGGCGTCGAGGCGGACGTCGATCCGCGCCCAGTCGCGGCAGCCCAGCGCCTCGTAGCTCCGCAGGACCACCTGCTCGATCTCGGCGCGGAGCGCGGGGGTGATCCGCGCCGGGCACTCGAAGATCGGCAGCGGCTCGTCGGGTCGATCCCACAGCCACTTGGCCTCGAAGCCGTAGATCGGCAGCGCGCCGGTGGGGAGGGCGTCGAAGTTCATGCCGACGAGCGGGAGCACGCGCGCCTCGGCGCCGTTGCCCAGCACGCCGCAGGTGAACTCGGCGCCGGGCAGGAAGGTCTCCACGAGCACCGGCTGCTGGTAGCGCTCGAGCAGCTCGAGGACGACCGGGCGCAGCGCCGCGGCGTGGGCGACGACGTTCCGCTCGGTGATTCCCTTCGACGATCCCTCGTGCACCGGCTTCGCGAACAGGGGAAACCCATGCGGACGCGCCTCGAGCGCGGTCAGCTGCCCCGCCGAGCGCACGAGCCACCAGTCCGCCGTGGGGATGTCGTGCGCGCGGAGGATCTCCTTGGTGCGCGCCTTGTCGAGGCAGAGCGCGAGCGTGAACGGGTCGCTCCCCGAGTAGGGGATCCCGTAGAACTCGCAGATGGCGGGGACGTGAGCCTCGCGATTGGGGCCGCGCAGCCCTTCGGCGATGTTGAAGACGATGTCGGGGCGCGCGTCGCGCAGGCGCTGCGGGAAGTCGTCGGTGGCCTCGAGGCGGACCACCTCTCCATGGCGGGCCAGGGCCCGCTCCACCGCGGCGATCGTCTCGGCCGAGTCCCACTCCGCGTATTCGTCGTCGGGGGCGGTGGTGGGGGCGACCAGCGTCGCGGCGGCGCCGCTACTGGGCGGCTCCTCGTCGGCGCGCGCCAGCTCGGCCGCCGGGGCGGCAATGGGGTCGGGCTTCTGATTGTACGCGAAACCGATGCGCGTCATCCCGTCCCTTGTCCTGGGTCCCGCGGCGGAGAGCGGTGTCGCTGGGCGCGGTCGCTCTGCTGATACGCACGCGGGCAAGAGCTACGCCACGCACGACGTGGGGCGAAGATATGGACCTCGGATTTTTCGCGCAATGAAAAATTTCCACGGCGGCGAAAATTTTCTTCTCAGACTTTGTGGTAGCCCACCCGTGCCGCCTCGCGGCGGTCGGCGGCCTCGTAGATCTCGAAGTCGGAGAAGAAGCCCGGCGCCTCCTGCTGCAGGACGCGGAGGATCGCGACGGCGGCGCGGCGGATCTCCAGCTCGGCCCCTTCGCTCGACCGGAGCTCCAGCATCGTGCGCCAGGCGCGGGCGTTGCCCGTGACGACGATCTTGGTCTCGGTGGAGTTGGGGAGGACGCCGCGCGCCGCCTCGCGCGCCATCTTGCGGCGGTGGACGCGATCCGCGACCCAGCCGTAGCGCTCCATGAGCTGGGCCACGAGGGCGACGTAGGCGGCCTGCGCGCTCTCGATCTGCGCTCGCCAGGCGCCCTCGAGGGCCTCGTCGCCGGCGACGGCCGGCGGGACGACGAAGCTCGCCTCGCTCTCGTCCACGTAGCGCTGCGAGAGCTGGGAGTAGGCGAAGCCGGCGCGATGCCGCACCAGCTCATGGGTGAGGGACCGGCTCACTCCCTCGAGGAGCAGGGCATAGTTCGCGTGCTCCAGGACGCTCCCGTGCCCCTGCTTCTTGATGTTCTCGAGGTAGTCGCGCGTGGAGCGGTTCGCCGGGTTGTGCTGGCTCATGTAGCAGAGCCGCCCCGCGAACTCCGCGAGCCGCTCGCCGTCGGAGCTCTCACCCATCCACGACACGGGGAGATGCTCAGGGGTCGTGAAGGCGGGACGCGCGAGCACGGTGACGCGCGGCTCGTAGTAGAGGTGCGGGGCGACGGAGGCGGAGGTGGCAGCGGTCATGAGCACGGCGGAAGGCGGAGGCGGACGAGCGACGGCGAAAGCTAGGCGGGGCTCGACGGAGAGTCGAGCGGGCGGGCGGCACTAGCGGCCGCCTCCTCGAGCAGCTCGAGGCGGGAGCGCGCGTACGCCCGCTCGCGCTCGACGCGCGCGAGCGCGGCACGCGCGGGCGCCGGAAGCGCGGGAAGCGTGGGATCGTACTTCACGCGGTCCACCGCACGCTCGCCCGGCACCGCGACCTTGGCGCCGGGGTTGAGCAGCCCTGCCGGATCGAAGGCCCGCTTCACCGCGGCGAAGCGCTCGAGCGTTGCGGCGGGCCAGACGCGCGGGAGGAGCGGCGCGCGAAGACGCCCGTCACCATGCTCGCCGGCGAGGGTGCCGCCGAGCGATGCCGAGAGGGCCGTCACGTCGCCGAGCAGGGCGTCGACTTTCTCGCGCCAGCGCGCGTCGCGTAGATCGACGAGCGGATTGACGTGGACGTGTGCGTCGCCGGCGTGGCCGAAGATGACGCCGCGGATCCCCTGCCGCTCGAGCGCGGCGCGAACACCGCGTACGTAGTCGGCCAGCCGCTCCGGCGGCACGCAGCCGTCCTCGATGAACTGCATCGACTTGAGGGCGGGGTCGAGCCGGCTGAGGATCGGGCTCGCCGCGTGCCGCAGCTCCCACATCGCCGCCTCGGTCGCCTCGTCGAGGGCGAGGATCACGTCGCCGGCGCCGGCACGCCGAAAGGCCGCCGCGAGGTCGCGCGCCCGCTCGCCAACCTCCTCGGCGCTGGCGCCTTCCACCTCGGCGAGCAGCACCGCCTCGACGCTCTCGGGGACGGGGACCGGCGCGCCGCCGCGCCGCGCGACGTCGAGGAAGGTGCGGTCGAGCAGCTCGCACGCGCTCGCGCCGGCGTCGCGCGCACCGCCGGCACCAATGACCGCGTCGTCGAGGGACGCGAAGGCACCGAGCACGCTGGCCGTCGCCGCGAACGCCGGCGTGAGCCGCAGCTCGAGGCCGACGATCAGCACCAGCGTCCCCTCGCTCCCGACGAGCAGGTCGATGAGATCGCCCGAGTCCGAGTAGGCAGCCAGGCCATAGCCCGATGATTCCTTCCGCACTCCCGCGTGTCGGGATGGCGCCGCGCGTTCGGCGTCCACGAGCACGGGCGCCGCGGCGAGAA